>JANJUO010000534.1 GCA_024710535.1 bacterium | reverse complement strand
TAATTTAAATATTTCTCGTATAAAATTCATTACTTTATTATTTTTGCAATTTTTACAGGCGAATTTGGGCGCATTTGGATAATTCCTGAAATAATAACTGTATCGCCCTCTTCTAACCCATTTGTGATTTGAATGTCAGTTTTGGTGCGAAGTCCTGTTGTAATGTTTGTGGCAACTGCAATTCCATTATGATAGACAAATGCCTTTTCTCCGTCAATATCTGGTACAAGCGATTCTGTTGGGATCAAAAGAGCAGTTTCAATCTCATCAAGCATTATTTCTACTTCAACATACGAGCCGGAAAATACTCCTCCGGAGTTATTTGCAATTGCTCGCATTTTGATAGTTCTTGTTTGTGGATCTATCTTTGGTTCGATTGCATAAACTGTTGCAATTCCAGACATTTCTGTTGATGGCACTTTAATTTTTACTTTGCTACCGATATTCAAAATACCAGAATATTTCTGCGGTATCGAAAAATCTATTTTCAAATTATTTATATTATGCAATTTTGCAATATTTGTGGTTGGAGAAATATATGCTCCCTCACTCACATAGCGCAATCCTATTATCCCGTCAAAAGGTGCTTTGATCTCCGTTTTTTCAATCATAGCTTTTAAGTATTCAATTTCTGCTTTTTGAGTGTGCACATCGCTCAAAGCAATATCGTATTCTTCTTTGCTGACATTATTATTTTCGATTAATCTTTTTTGCCTTGACTCTTTAATTGCAAGCAATTCCAATTTTGCTTCTGCTTTTTTGAGCTGTGCCTGCCAGTCTGCATCATTCAATTTAAGTAATAATTCCCCTTTTTTTACAGATTTACCTTCAGAAAAAAGTATTTTTGTAACTTTTCCGGAAATTTCGGGCTTGAGCTCTACTTCTTCATTACTCAAAACCGTACCGTTTGTATAAAATTTATTTCCTAATTTTTCTTTTTGGATAATTTTTACATTAACAGGAACAGGTTTCAGTTTTATAGAAGGACCTTTTGACCCAATTTCAGCTTTTTTCTCCATTGTTTCGGGCGAAGATGAAGCATTTGCAAATTTTTGGATGTAAACCCAAGAAGCAATCAAGACAATCACAATTGAAAATATTATCGGTTTAAAATACTTTTTTAGCATAATTAATATTGTTTTAATTCAAAATCATATTAACGTATTATTAAATTCACTATTTGAAATTGTGAATTGCAATGAGAAATATCTTAATTTATTTATTATATTGTTCTTGAATAATTTAAATAAATAGATTAATTTTGCTTTTTGAATTTAAGTAATTCAAATGAATTTATTTAATGTGCTCGGGAAAGATAAGGATGCAAATTGAATCAAAATTTAAGGGATTTCATGCCGATTTTATGAAATTTCTTAAAGAACTAAAAGAAAACAATAATCGAGAGTGGTTCGCAAAAAATAAAAAATTTTATGACGATGAGATCAAAGCCGCATCCAAGAATTATGTTTATGATTTGGGGTATTATTTTAATTGTAATCACCTACCTTTTGTTGCTGATGAAAAAATTTCTTTGTTTAGAATTCATAGAGATGTTAGATTTAGCCAAAACAAAGATCCATACAAAACAAATATTGGTATATACTTTCCATTCACATTCACTCCGGCTACTGCAAAAAAATCTACTTCAATTGGTTTGTATGTTCACTTTGAGCCGGGTAACTGCTTTGTTGCCGGTGGCTATTATATGCCCGAGCCGGCAGAATTGAAGCATTTTCGCACAAAAATTTATGAAGAATTCGAAGAGTTTGAGTTGATTGTTAATGATGTATCTTTCAAAACTCAATTTCCTGATATTCTAAAAATGAGCGAACCTCTAAAGAAAGTACCGCTTGGATTTCCTAAAGAGCATCCATCGGCTAATTATCTGAAAATGAAAGATTTATCATTTACAGCTTCATTTTCGGATGGTATTATTAATTCTGAAGAATTATTGAAGTTTACTGAGCAAAAAGCCGAAGCATTGGTTCCATTTTTAACATTTTTATTAAGTAACTAAAATTGATATGCAACGAATAAACGAAGACCGTACTAGAGAAATTTTGCAGCAGGCACAAGGTAAGTGTGTTGCAGTGATTGGTGATGTTATGCTTGACCGCTATTTTTGGGGAAATGTTTCTCGTATATCTCCCGAAGCACCTGTTCCTGTAATTGATGTTGAAAGTGAAACATTCCACCTTGGCGGAGCTGCAAATGTTGCGAAAAATTTGAAAACTCTTGGAGTTACTCCATATCTTTATGGATTGATCGGTGATGATAATTCTGGAAAAATGTTTTTGGAAATAGCAAATAACTTTGGTATTAATACTGACGGGCTTATTGTTGATGGTGAAAGACCAACAACAGTCAAAACAAGAATTATTGGCAATAATCAGCAAATTGCAAGATTGGATAGAGAAGTTCGAAGCAATATTTCGAAATCAGGTGTAAAATTAATAGTAGAAAAATTACGTGAATCTGAATATATAAATGGGATAATATTTGAAGATTATAACAAAGGAACAATTACGCCTGATTTAATAGAGGCGGTTATGGAATTGGCAAAAGAAAGAGAAATTCCTGTATTCGTAGATCCCAAAAAAGAAAATTTCTTTGATTTCAAAAATACAACTGTGTTCAAACCGAATCGCAAAGAAGCATCGCAGGCGCTTGGTTTCCCAATTAAAAATGTGGAAGATGCTAAGTATGCTTGCAAAATATTGATTGAGAAAATTAATTGCGAATCAGTTTTGTTGACTCTTGGCGCAGAAGGTATGCTGTTGTATCAAGCAAATACCGATGAATTATATGTCCGTACAAAAGCTCGAAATGTTGCCGATGTTTCCGGAGCCGGAGATACAGCAATTGCAACATTATCGGTAGCACTTTGCGGAGGAGCCACATTAAAAGAAGGTACAATTCTTGCAAATTTTGCGTCCGGATTTGTCTGCGAAAAGCCGGGAATTATTGCAATCCAAACTGATGAATTAATTGAATCTGTAATGAAAAATTAGAAAAACTGATTTCCCGCCCACCCTAAACACCTTAAATCAGAATTTCTGCTGGTGAATACCGCTTTGTAGCATTCCCCATTGCGACCACCTCCTTTGTGTAATGTTTCTACATTTATTATTATCGGTAATTATACTTATAAACTTTAAATAAAAAAAATGCCCCAAAAATTGGGGCATTTCTTGTATCTAATTTAAATAATAATTAATATTTACCAAAATCATCTTCATCGAGCTTGATTATATCTTCAGGTCTTTGATGATGAGTATGGCTGTTATAATCGTCCAAATGTGCTTCAGGCAATCTTCTTGCTTTGTCGCGACTTGTTGAAATCATTCTGGTAGGCGCTGTATATGATGGAGTTTTGTAATTTGTGCTATGGTCCTCCAAGATAGTAAATCTTGCTATCATATTCTTTAATTGTGCGGCTTGACCGGACAATTCTTCCGAAGCAGATGCAGATTGTTCAGCAGAAGCAGTATTTGTTTGGGTAACTTTATCTATTTGAACCAAACCTTCATTAATCTGTGCAATTCCTTGTGCTTGTTCATTTGATGAAGTTGCAATTTCACCAACTATATCGGCGGCTTTGATTGCTCCAGAACGAATTTCTTCAAGAGCTTCGCTTGTGCGTTGAGCAAGAACAGAACCATTTTCAACAGTTTTAATGCTATTTTCAATCAAGTCCGATGTTTCTTTTGCGGCAGTTGCACTTCTTGCGGCAAGATTACGAACTTCTTCAGCCACAACAGCAAAACCTTTACCATGTCTGCCCGCTCTTGCGGCTTCTACAGCGGCATTCAATGCCAAAAGATTAGTTTGGAATGCAATTTCATCAATTACTTTGATAATCTTAGAAATATTTCTGCTTGATTCGGTAATTTCAGACATTGCTAAGCTTAATTGGCTCATTTCTTTTGTGCCCTTTTCAGCAGAATTCTTAGCGTCAGTTGTAAGAATATTTGCTTGATTTGCATTTTCTGCATTTGTTTTGGTTTGTGAGCCAAGTTCAGTCATTGAAGAAGTGATTTCTTCAAGCGACGCAGCTTGCTCAGTTGCACCTTGTGATAATGCTGTTGAAGCATCAGAAACCTGCATAGAGCCGTTTGTTACTTCGTCAACAGTAGTTTTTACCTGACCAAGAATTTCGTTCATAGAATCAACTGTATCATTGATTGCATTCTTCATATCAAGAGCATCGCCTTTGTATTCACCAGTCATTTTAACAGTAAGATTTCCATTTGCCATTTGTTTCAATACAAGGATTGCTTCTTTCAATGGGAGCATATCAATAGTTGTATTCAAAGCATTTTTGATAATAGCGTGGTCGCCTCTATAATCGCCTGTAACTTGTACAGATAGATTACCGGCAGCCATTTGTTTCAATACTTCTGCGGCATCATTAATTGGATTCAATACTTCGTCCAAAGTGTTATTTACGCCTTCAACAATCTTTCTGTAATCACCAAAATGTTTGCTTGCGTCAGCTCTTGTAGTTAATCTTCCATCAACAGCTGCAGTTGAGAGCATTACAGAATCTGCAATAAGAGCATTAATAGCATTAATACAAGTATTTAAGTTATTCTTTAATTCATTGAAATCGCCTTTGTATTCATCAGTGATAAGAGCAGGCATATCTCCTTTTGAAATTCTATCCACATAGTCTGCCGCAACAAATACAGGTCTGATAATCGAATCAAGCATAGAGTTGATATTGATTGCTGTATCGTGATAAATGCCGCTAACTAAAGAAGGATTCATACGTTTACGTAATTCTCCCTTATTCATTGAGTCGATAACACCATCCAAATCTTTATTGAAGTTTGCTTCGTCTGAATAATTGATCCATTCAACAACATAAGCAGTTCTATTGCCATTGCTATCGCTAATTGGGGATACATTCAGATTGAAAATTCCGTTACCCAAATTAATTTGTGCACTATGCATTTTTGTGAGATTTTTAAGCAAACCTTTTTGATGAGCAGGATTTTTATGGAACACATCAATATTTCTACCAATAATATTAGAAGCATCAAAATGTGGTAATGACATTTTAATATTATGTTCTTGCTCGGTAAGTAATTTCTGATTTGAATCGTTCACAA
>JANJUO010000510.1 GCA_024710535.1 bacterium | reverse complement strand
CATTGGAGCTTGCTCCAATGAAAATAACATTTGGGCAAGTCCAAATGCTTCCGAAATCAATATCATTAACAGCTTCGGAGAATGCTTAGCCAATTACGAATTTAAAATTACGAATTACGAAAATGTAAGAATTGATATTTCACATTTGCCCGTTGGCATTTATTTCATTAAATTTGCAAATTATATGGAGAAAATTTTGGTGGTGAGATGAAAAAAAGTATTTTTCTTTTAAAATTTATTGGTTTGATAAGTCTATTATTTCTCTTTACATTAAAGATTAATTCTCAGCCAAATTTACGGTCAAAAACAAAAAAATTGATTCCCGTTGGAAGGGAAACTCCATTCTCTCAATCTCTAAATGATAATCAAGCAAGTATTGAAAGCCAACCATTTCATACTAACCCAATTACTGAAAAACAGATAAAACAAGTAGATATGATTATTGACTCCTTAAAAGCGGCAGGAGTTTTTGAAAATCACGAATCTTTAAGAAGCACAACCGACCAGTTAAAATTTGAATTTCCCTTAAGTTTTACGCCGGATACTGCCAATGGTGTTTATTCAGCTTATGCAAGATCCTCAGCAGGTTTTTTTGACCACGATCCGACAAGTGGACTGCTTGATTTTATGGGTGGTACTCTCACTTACGATGGTCATCAAGGTACTGATTGGTACTTAACCCCATTTAGATGGTATTCTATGGATAATAATCTCGTTAGTGTTATAGCAGCAGCACCAGGTATAATTGTAACCAAGATTGATGGTAACTATGATCGTGTTATTGCGTGGAATGACTCTTTAATAGAAGGTTGGAATGGAGTAATAATACAGCATTCTGATGGCACAAAAGCTTGGTATATTCATTTCAAGAAAAACTCACTAACAACAAAGAATGTAGGTGATTATGTTGAAACAGGCGAATTCCTCGGCTTAGTTGGCTCTTCGGGTATATCAAGCGGTCCGCATTTGCATTTTCAAGTAATGACTGCCAACAATAAAGCCGTTGATCCGTTCTTTGGTCCATCTAATCCAGACATTTCTGAAAGTATGTGGGTGCAACAACCACCTTACCTTGACAAGGGTATAAACAGATTATTGATAGGTTCAGCCCCGCCTGTTAATCCGAAATGGCCTAATCCTGAGATTTTGAATGAAAAACGTTCTTTTGTTCCCGGTGATCCTATTACTTTTTCGTTTTATGCCAAGTGGCCTCTAGAAGATGTTTTTAAATGCAAGGTTCTCAAACCGGATGGTTCTATTTGGGAAGAAATTAGTGGAACAAGTAAAAAAGTTAGCACTTGGAAAAATAAATTGGCGATTGATGCACCTATTGGTGTATGGCATTACGAAGTGCAATATAATTCAATAACTTACAGCCTGTCTTTTACTGTAGGAGATACCTCAGCATTACCTGAGATAGTTTTGCTTTCAACAGAACTGATCGCCTGTGTAGGTACCGAGAATAATTATATTGAATGTAATGCTTACTCAAATTACGGGCAGGAGCTACATTATGAATGGTACAAAGATTATTCAAGATTGGGGTATGAAAATTCCTCTAAGCTTGTCTTCTCTAAATTCGATTCTAATTCTACTGGCGAGTATCAATGTATGGTATATATTCATGGCGGATCTGAAGTTTGGTCAGATATTATTCCTGTTTATGCTCTAAGTACTCCTGAAATAATTGACCATCCCAAAGATATTGTTGATGCCATAATTGGTGAAACTTACAAATTCGAAGTGAAATTGAAATCTAATGGGAAATTGTCTCCTTATTATAATGATTCTATACAATGGTATAGATATACTGCAAAAACAAACGAAATGTCAGCGTTGAAAGATGTGGATAGATACAGCGGTACAAATACATTGCAACTTGTAATCACTGAATTGTCTAAATCAGATATTTGCGAAAAAGGTGATTATTATTTTGCTGAAATAAAATCCCGTTGTGGTAAAGTAATTTCAAATCACTTTACCATTTCAAAAATTTCTGAGATAGTTATCATTAATAATTCTAAAGATACGAGCATTTGCGAAGGAAATGTTGTAGAAATAAAAATTGATTATAACTCTAAAAACTGTGACTCACTTTCATTCCAATGGTTTTTTAATGATAAACCTATTTCAAAAAATGATGATATAGAATTTGATAATGCAAATTTAAAATTATCGAATACAAATAAAAATTACTCAGGGAAATATTTTTTAGAAATCTCAGCCATAAATGAAAATATCAAAGTAAAGTCAGAATCGATAAATTTAACAGTTTATGAAAAACCGCAAATAATTTCACAAAGTCCAGAATCTATTATTATATTTGAAGATGAAAGTTTCGAATTAAAAGTTGATGCTGTTTCTTTTGATACAATTCATTATCAATGGTATAAGGATTCTAAAATCTTACCGGGTTATAATTCTAATAGTATTATCAAAAAGAATGCTAAACCAGAAGATACAGGTGTTTATCATTGCGAAATTTTGAATAGTTGTGGAAAAGTTAAGTCAAAAGAAATAATCTTGAAAATCAATCCACTTATTTCGGTTGATGAAAAATATGAGTGTGATTTGTTTATTTCTCCAAATCCCGCATCTGATTATATTGAAATTAGACAAGCTTCCGAAGGTTTAGGAATCAAAATCATCAACTGTTACGGTCAATGTGTATTGAATTTACAAGATGTCCAACATCTCGGAGATGTTGGACATCTAAAACGGATTGATATTTCCCGTTTGCCAATCGGTATGTATTTCATACGAATAGGAAATTATTCAGAAAAATTTATCATTGTCAGATGATAGCAATATTTTGCCGTGATTATTCTCACAATTTATAATCTTGCTTTCTTGTATAATTTCAAAGATAATTTTTCAAAATTTAGTTCATACTTTTTATTTCAAGCAATATAACTGTTAAATACAAACAAAATCCAAGTGAGCATCCTGCAATAAGAAATGATGTATTATTGCTTCCTGTACTTGCAAATAGTGATTGTGATAGTCTGCTAAAAATAAATCCTCCTAATCCCCATGCAGACATCAAAATTCCATAGTTCATACCAAAATTTTTGATTCCCCAAAATCCTTTTGTAAATGAAGGAAACAAAGATAAATTTGCTCCATAATTAAATCCAATTAACGTAGCAATTAAGACGATGATTGTTGATGAAGGATTTGTATCCATAATAAAATAACAAAGAAACATCAGAGAGCTCTGAGAAATCAAGATTATAAACAAAGTTGAAGATTTCGCCATTTTATCAGAAACAATGCCCGCAACTACTCTACCCATAGCATTCCCAACAGCCATAATGGCAACTGCGATAAATGCAGACTTGCCCATACTTGCTTTTGCAATACCAGAGATGCTGCCGATTACCATCAAACCGGCTCCGGCTCCAATAAAGAAAATTATCCACATTAAATAGAATCTTAAAGTTTTTAGCATAGCCCATGAATCATATTCTATCTGATTTTTATTTTCTATTTTGTCAGTGCTGGATTTTATATTTTCCTCAGGAACATAGTCTGCCGGAGGATTGTTTAAGAAAAATGCCAAGCCACTAATGAAAATAAGAAAAGCAACTCCGAATATCATCATAGTTGCCTGAACTCCAAAACTACTAACCAAAAACGATGCAGTAGGAGCAATAAATACTGGAGCAAGACCAAATCCTGATACTACAATACCTGCAATCAAACCAGTTTTTGCAGAAGAAAACCATTTTAAAGCCGCAGGAGTTGTGGCTGAATATCCAAACCCAATTCCTGTGCCACCCAAAATTCCGAAACCAATGATCCAGAGATAATAATTTGTTGATAAAGAGGCTAAAATAAATCCAGATCCAACAAGTAAACCCCCAATTTTTGCTGTAAATGATGGTCCTTTCTTATCTTGTAATTTTCCTGCAAAAGTCATGGAAAATGCAAATGCTAAAATACATATTGCATAAGGATCGTTAAGTGTTGCCAAATCCCATTTAAATCCACTTTCTCCGCCACTCTTTATTGATTGAAGAATAGATTCTTTGATTACACTCCAAGCATATAAAATACCCAAAGCTAAATTGATTAAAAGACCAATAGTAGTTACAAACCAACCTTTGTTTTTTGATGCTGTTAAACTCATTTCTATATTTTAATTGTTGACAAAATTTTCATAGAATTTTATACTCCAAGCAATGGTCGGTTTTTTTAAGATTTCAATAACTAAACCAATTAAACAATTGAGTGAAATATATGATAAATTAATTTTTTATCATAATACAAAATTATGAAATAATTAGCTCTTCACCACACATAAATCCAAATTAGTTCAATATTAATGAAGT
>JANJUO010000505.1 GCA_024710535.1 bacterium | reverse complement strand
AATTTTCAAGATCCTATCGGCAAGACCAATAACCTCTTTGCTATGAGTTGCCATCAACATTTGTTTGCCCTCATTCTTTACGAGTTTATCCAAAAGATCGATGATTTGATTACCAGTCTCGAAATCAAGGTTACCGGTAGGTTCATCAGCAAGAATAATCGATGGTTCATGAATAAGAGCTCTTGCAATAGCAACCCTTTGCTGTTCCCCACCGGACAATCTATCCGGAAAAGAATCCATTCTTGATTTGAGTCCAACCTCATTCAATAAATGAATAGCTTTATTCTTTTCATTCTTACCGGATAATTTATTGAGTTCCAAAGGAAGCATTACATTTTCAAGAACAGTAAGTGTGGGTATAAGATTAAAAAATTGAAATACGAAACCAATTTTTTTGCGTCTAAGAAGAGTTCTATCCCTTTCATTAAGTAAAGTTATATCAATATCATCAATCAATAATTGACCGGAATCAGGCTTGTCGATACCACTAATCAAATTTAAAAGAGTTGACTTACCAGAGCCGGATCTACCGTACATAATTACAATTTCAGAATCATAAAATTCAAAACTAACCTTGTTCAAAACTTTATTAATGGATTCGCCTTCATTATATTCCTTGCAAATTTCAATTAATTTAATCAATTTATTCTCACTATTTGATTGCCATAATCAATTATTAAAGTAAATTTTATAATTGTCCCTTTTTTTCACATTACAAAATTAATAATTTTATTTATAAAATATAAATATTTTTTTATTAGAAAATAATATTTTTACATAAACAATTTGTGTTGATTAATAATGAATATAAATATGTCAAATATTCATTTTAATATTTATAAAATTCAATAAAATTTTGAATATAATAAGATAAAATTTTGAAAATAGTAATTTTATCATATAAAATATATTATAAAAATTCGCATAATCTAAATTAAGTATATATTCAATATTATTTTTTTAGTCATTAATATTAATAATTTTTAAGAATTTGAAATAATTTTACTCAATCGGGAGATAAATATTTTATAATTTTTGTTTGAATATATCATAAATCAAGAAAATTTTTAGACATTTTTATTAATTTTTATCATTAATCAAATGAGTTTTATCATTAATCAAATGAGTTTTACCATTAATAAGATGAGTTTTACTATTAATAAGATGAGTTTTATCATCAATAAGATCAGTTTTACTATTCATAAAATGAGTTTTTTTACTAATAAATACAGTTTTACGAGTAATAATATAAGTTACACTATCAATAAGACGAATTTTATTATTAATAAGACAAGTTTTATTATTAATAAACAGCATTATTGATGATAAACTTGATTTTATTGGTAAAATAACTAAATTATTGATATATTTAATTAAATTGATTAAAAATAATTTATATGATTACAATAAATTAATTTTATATTTTACAAATAATTTTTTATTTTTGAATTATAAATGTGTATTCAGTTAAATTATATTGGAGATAATTAGTATGGCAATCGAATCATTACAAAGAAAATACAATCTTACGGATGCCGAATTGTGTTTGTTTACATCTAATCTTTGTGAAATTTTAGAAAGAGATTTGGATGATTTAGCCGCATTCAATTTGAATGAACAAAAAATTGATGATTTGAAAGATCTTGGTGATAGTTTTGAAGTTTTCCCTTCAGACGAAGTTCTTTTAGCTTATATTACAGGAGCAACAGAAGCAAAGAATGCTAAATTAGCTCAGGTTAAAGAAGGCATACGTAATATGGTTACACGTTGCCAAATGAAGTGGGGTGCAAACTCTTGGCAGGAGAAGTCTTTAACTGTTAGCGGCTTTAATAACTTTTCTGACGCCGCTATTTTCACTGCTTCCAGAAGAGTTGCAATTCAAATGAATGAATTCCTATATGATTTGGAAGATACCGGACTTACTCAGGATATGATTGAAGATTTTGTTAATCTAAGTCAAGAATATGAAGATGCTCTCAACTATCTTAGTAATAAGATTACAAATCGTGACCGGAAAACCGAAGAGCGTATTATGAAAGGCAACGAGCTTTACGCTTTGGTGACAACTTATTGCGAAATTGGCAAAAGAGTTTACGCTATGACTGACCACGCAAAGTATAATGATTATTTGATTTATGGAACAGGTAGCGGCGGAAGTTCCGGTGGTGGCGGCACTCCTCAAATTGCGGCACCGACAAATTTTAGATATGACTTTGCTGAAAGAACAGTGAAATGGAATTCCGTTAGTGGTGCAACGAGTTATAAATTAGAAATATCTGATGATAATACAGTTTGGGATGTTATGTATGAAGGTGAAAATACTGAGTTTTTTACGGGCGAGATGCTTCCTGAGCATAAATACCTTCGCGTTCGTTCAAGAAACTATCAAGGTATGTCGGTTCCCGCTTTATATAATGTAGTCTATAATTATACATTGAATGGACCGACTAATCTTACACATAATCCTGCTCTTCCGGGATTTACATGGGATCCGGTTACAAATGCAACTGCTTACGAAGTGCAATTACGTCTTGCCTCAGGTACGGATGATGATTACAATCTCATCTATTTTGGTAATGATACAACATTAATTCATGGTGATCCGAATGGAAGTTATTACGTGAGAATCAGAAGCGTTTCTGCTACTTCTCTATCGGGTTGGATGTTGCTTGCCTACGTTGTTGGAGTGTAGAAACCTCACCTTTTTAAAAGACATCCGATGTTTGTGTTATAATTGCGATAATTTCTAAATAAGATTCATCATTTATTTTGCAAAACATCGGATGTCTGGGGATATATACTTGAATAATGATAATTGAAACCTCACCTTTTTAAAAGACATCCGATGTTTGTGTTATAATCGCAACAATTCCAAAATAAGATTCATCATTTATTTTGCAAAACATCGGATGTCTTGAGATATATACTCAAATAGGAATATCGGATGATTGAAATATTTGATTGTAAATTTAATTTAGCAAACTACGGCTCCGATTCATTCATTGAAAACTTAGAAAAAGATAGATAAAATATTGATTTAATATAATAACTCGATTTCTTAATATAGATTTAATATGTTATTTTTTTCTCAAATTACCAATATTTCAATATCATAAAAAAATGCAATTGCCAAAAAATCAATTTTTTTACTGCCGTAAAATCGCTGAAACTCCGC
>JANJUO010000528.1 GCA_024710535.1 bacterium | reverse complement strand
ATTGGTTAGTGTCAACTAAATTTTTGATTTTATGAGTTTAAATTTAAGGTAATTCTATGATTAAAAGTCATTACGACAAAGAAGATTTAATTAAATGTGCAAACGGTGAATTATTCAGTCCTGAAAGCGGCAAATTGCCTTTAGCAGAAATGCTTTTAGTAGATAGAATTACCGAGATAAATTCTACCGGTGGTAAATTTGGTAAGGGATTTATTGAAGCAGAATTCGATATTAATCCCGATTTATGGTTCTTCAAGGTTCACTTCAAAGATGATCCGGTAATGCCCGGCTCATTAGGATTTGATGCTTTATTGCAATTAACGGGATTTTATTTGGTTTGGAGTGGAATCAAAGGAAAAGGAAGAGCCCTTGGATGCGATAAATTGCAATTTCGTGGACAGGTTCTCCCTCATCACAAAAAAGTAAAATATGTAATTGATATAAAAAGAGTTATTCAAATGAAGCTCGTTATGATAATCGCTGATGGTGCTCTTTTTGTTGATGATGAAGAGATTTATACTGTAGAAAATATGAGAGTAGGTGTTTTTTAGCATTTCCGGCTTTCATAGCACATTTGCTTAATTTTCAATGATTTATGGGGCTGACTTAATATACATTATCAGCCCCATTATTTATGAAATAACTACATAACTATTGTTCTTTTCCTGAATTAGCAATTTCGATTACTTTTTGCTCTGCCTTATCTAAAAATAATCTACATTCTTCGGCGAGTTTCACTCCCAATTCGAATTTCTCGAGCATTTGCTCCAAACTTAGCTCCCCTTTATCCAAAATTTCAACGATTTCCTCAATAGTATTGAGCTTCTTTTCGAAGGATTCTTTTTTCATTTAATTCTCTTTTATTATTTTTACATTTACTTTATCATTTTTTCTAATCAATTCAACTATATCAAAATTTTCAATACTCTCATTTTTTTCAATAATTACTCCGTTACTCTTCAATAATGCAAATCCTTTATCTAATGGAGATAATGGATGCAAAGAATTGAGATGAGCAATGCTTGATTGCAGTAATTGTCGGCTATTATTCAATTTATAATTAATATTCCTCTCAATCGAAGTTTGAAATAAATCAACTTTTTGCTTCAATAGATTAATCTTTTCATTAATTCTACGAATTGTTTTCTTACCAATAATGTCATCAACTAATTTCTGTCTTGAAGAAATTTCAAAATTAATTAATTCAATTAATTTATTCTTCGAATTTTCTAAATGATCTTGCAAATCATCAATAGTTATCGCTGATGCAATCTCTGCCGCGGCGGTTGGAGTGGAAGCGCGCAAATCTGCCACAAAATCCGCAATTGTGAAGTCAGTTTCGTGACCTACTGCAGAAATAATCGGCTTTTTGGATTTATAAATTGCATTTGCAACTACTTCTGTATTATATGCCCACAAATCTTCTATCGAACCGCCACCACGCCCAACAATTATCAATTCTGCAGGTGAATCATTTAGCTCCTTAATTGCTTTAGCTATATCTTGAGCTGCATCATCACCTTGAACAATTGTAGGTCTAAAATAAACTTCTGCTATCGGATAGCGCCTTTGCAAGGTCATTATCATATCGCGAACAGCGGCGCCCGTTGGTGATGTAGATATACCAATTGCATTTGGCATTCGTGGAATCTGTTTTTTATGTTCATTATCGAAATATCCGAGTGCAGAAAGTTTCTTTTTCAATTCTTCAAATTGCTGAAACAAATCTCCAATGCCCGCTTGCTTCATCCATAAAACATCAAGTTGATAATTTCCTCTTGGTGGATAAACATCCAAGCCGGCTCCAACAATTACTTTCATTCCATCTTTCGGAGTAAAATTCAATGAACGGGATTTCCACATTGTTGCCGCAATTTGTGCGTTCTGATCTTTCAATGTAAAGTATCTGTGACCCGAACTATGTGCTTTGAAATTTGAAATCTCGCCTGTTAGTGTCACAAAATCAAAATTATCATTTAATATGATTTTGATTAAATTTGTGAATTCGCTGATTGTCATTAACTTCTTATTTTCCATGACTTATCCCCTTTCAGCTAACAACTTGTCAAGCTTGGCTTTATATTTCAATTTGTATTTCATTTTATATTTCTGCTTTACTTCATTGATTGTTTCCTTTTTGATTCGCTTTGCTGTAATCAAAATATGTGGGTCTTTGCATAATTTTATGCAGGAACCTTGGCAAAGCAAACCTTCGCACTTCAATTTTTTCAATTTATTATTATCTGACATTATTTCCATTTATTTTGATTAAACAAACTGTATTTACGGTTTTGTATAATAGATTATTTTAAAAAATTTTATTAATAATGATTAATATTTATTTTGCAACTACTCAGCCGATTTGAGTTATTTGGATTTCGTTGCTATTTAATTAATATGAAATATTCAAACAGATTACAAATATTAGATGAAGTAATACTTCGAAAACTTTAATTTGGAATAGCTTTTTGTAAAAGAAGAATCTTTCGCAAAAAAATATTTCATTATATGTTTATGTTATAAGTGAGTTATGCAATCTTTCCAAGATTATTCTTAAAATCAATCACCTATTCTGCCTTCGTTGTATTTCGGCAAGTTCTTTAAGCGGCGTAGCAAATCGAAACGAACAAATGACTTCCATACATTCCAGCTCAATTCGATACGAAACTAAAGCTTCTACACAATGTGCGGTTTGGATACGTTGAAAATAATTTAAACCATTCAAAAAGAAATGAAACTTGAATCAAACATCGGATGTCTTTTGAATATTTCTTTCTGAGGCTGTCCAATAAGTATAATTGTAGGCAATTATAGTCAAATATGGATGTTTGACATACTATAAAAACTTAGTAGAACAAGCATCCTTGCTTGTTTCTTGAATTTATACTTATTGGACAGCCTTTCGGAGTGAGGTTCTAATGTCTTTCATTCAAGAGTGATTCCCACAAATCGGTTGGCTTTAATTCATTTGCGATGATATAATGAGTCATTACTTAATAGTTTGCCGGATTTACAGCGGCAATTGCTTTGGTATGGCAATTCTATTTTAATATTGCATCAAATTAACAAAAATTATCCCAAAAAAATCATAGGTTTGCATTCTTTTTGTGATTTGGAAAATTGTCAATTAAGAATTATAAAGTAGAATATAGGGGGTAAAATAGAATTTATGCCCAATTTTATCGAAAAATATGAAAGAATTTCGTAAATTTATGAAGGAATTGGGCTAAAATGTTCTTTATCTTTATCATTGACGCAATAATATTGTTCATTGACACATTAATATTGTAAATTGATTACTTAATATTTATATTTGATTAAAATATATTAGTAATTGATAAATTACGATAGTAATTTGATTTAATAATAATGCTAACTGATGATTAACATTTATTATTCGATTAAGTAATATTATATTTTGATGCATTAATTTTACTAATTGATGCAATAATATTTAAAATTGATACATTAACATTTATAATTGATTGCATCAATTTATAAAAGTAAGTAGTCATTTTATAATATTATTATAGAATATTTATAATAATTTTTATTATTTGATATATTATATCTACAGTTGTATTTATTAATAAATACAATAAATATTTTATTTAATCGACTATTTATATTAATTGCAAATTTATAAATATTATTAACTAT
>JANJUO010000484.1 GCA_024710535.1 bacterium | reverse complement strand
ACAGAGCGTATCGCCGGTGCGGATGGTCTTGAAACCAACTGCTGCGCCGATGTCGCCGGCTTCAATGCGGTCGAGAGGATTCTGCTTGTTGGCATGCATCTGCATGATGCGCGCGATGCGTTCCTTCTTTCCGGTAGATGCGTTATATATGTACGAGCCCGATTCCAGAGTGCCCGAATAGACCCTGAAGAAGGCGATTCGGCCTACAAAGGGGTCGGTAGCAATCTTGAAAGCAAGTGCGCTGAAATGATCGTTGGGGTTTGGGTGGCGTTCTTCTTCCTTTTCAGTGAAGGGATTCATTCCAACCACGCTGGCAATGTCCATCGGGCTGGGAAGGAAGTTGGTGACAGCGTCGAGCAGAAGCTGCACGCCTTTGTTCTTGAAGGCAGAGCCACAAAGAACAGGAGTGATTCGCATTTCGATAGTGGCCTTGCGGATGGCGGCAAGCATTTCCTCTTCGGTGATACTGTCGGGATCGTCGAGGAACTTCTCAAAGAGGTCGTCGCTTTCCTCTGCTACACCTTCAACAAGCTTGGAGCGGTATTCCGCAACAACTTCAGCGATATCAGCCGGGATTGGCACTTCGACGAACTTCTGGCCCTGCGAGGTGTCGTCCCAGATATAAGCCTTGTTTGTGATCAGGTCAACAATGCCCTGGAATGTTTCTTCCTGACCGATCGGAATCTGGAGAGGAATTGGGTTGGCACCGAGGCGGTCCTTGATCTGACCGAGCACGCTGAAATAATCGGCGCCGCTGCGATCCATCTTGTTGATGAAGCTGATGCGCGGAACCCGGTACTTATCGGCCTGACGCCATACAGTCTCGCTCTGGGGTTCCACACCACCAACGGCGCAAAAGAGAGCGACAGCACCATCGAGAACCCTGAGGGAGCGTTCAACTTCGACAGTGAAGTCAACGTGACCCGGAGTATCGATGATATTGATTTTGAAAGCCTGATCGCGATAAGTCCAGTAAACAGTGGTTGCTGCGGAGGTAATCGTTATGCCGCGTTCCTGTTCCTGAACCATCCAGTCCATGGTGGCTGCGCCATCATGAACTTCGCCAATCTTGTAGCTCTTTCCGGTATAATACAGGATGCGCTCGGTAGTTGTAGTTTTACCGGCGTCGATATGGGCCATGATCCCTATATTTCGCGTAAACTTGAGGTCGGCCGACATCGTTTGATCCTGTTGGGTTAGAGTTTATTGGTAGAGATTAGAAACGGAAATGTGAGAATGCCTTGTTGGCTTCGGCCATACGGTGGGTATCCTCACGGCGCTTAAAGGCGGCACCTTCTTCCTTGAAGGCAGCCATGATTTCCCCTGCCAGCTTGCCAGCCATGCTCTTTTCGTGGCGCTTGCGGGCAAAGTTGATCAGGTTCTTCATGCCAATCGACTGCTTGCGTGCAGCCGGGATTTCGCTGGGAATCTGGAAGGTGGCACCACCTACCCTGCGGCTGCGAACTTCAACCGAAGGAGTTACATTGGTGAGCGCTTTTTTCCAGACTTCGAGTCCGTCCTCGCTGGTCTTCTCACTTACGATGTCGATAGCATCGTAGAAGATTTCGTAGGCGATGCTCTTCTTGCCCTGAAGCATGATGTTGTTCACGAACTTGGTGACAAGTGTATCGTTGAACTTCGGGTCAGGAAGGATGATCCTTTTTCTTGGTTTTGTTTTCCTCATCGCGGTGATTCCTTATATATGTGGCTTACCGGAGCGAATTACTTCTTCTTGGGCCTCTTTGTTCCGTACTTGGAGCGGCGCTGGTTACGACCATTGACGCCGGCGGTGTCGAGTGCACCGCGAATGATGTGATAACGGACGCCGGGAAGGTCCTTCACCCTGCCGCCTCGGATCAGCACAATGCTGTGCTCCTGGAGGTTGTGGCCTTCGCCCGGAATGTAAGCATTCACCTCCTTCTGGTTGGTGAGCCTCACTCTGGCGACTTTACGCATGGCTGAGTTAGGTTTCTTGGGGGTCGTGGTATAGACCCTTACACAGACGCCACGGCGCTGCGGACATGAGTCGAGGGCAGGAGACTTGCTCTTGTCCTGGATCTTTTGTCTTCCCTTGCGCACGAGTTGTTGAATCGTTGGCATATTCTCTTTTGTGTTGGTTTTAGCTGCCCGTTTTCAAAAAGGACTGCAAAAGTACAACTATTATCACTCCCCACAACATCTTCATGCTGTGATTAATCAACAATTATTAAAAATCGGGGAAAGGATTTGAGGTAGCGCAGACACGCAGGTTCTGCTTAAGGCTGACCCCGCCTTTGGCGGGACCGGAAACCTATATTGCCTTCGCTTCTCAGGTTTCCTTTCCTGATTTTCATGCCCTTCCGTATTCCGGAGAGCGGGTGCAAAGATAGGAATAATAATTATATCTGCAACACTTATTTATAAAGGTCGGTAGTCGATGGTCGATGGTCGGTGGTCGGTGGTCGATGGTCGGTGGCGGGGCATGACAACAGACGACGGACAACAGGACGACGGACAACAGGACGACGGACAACAGGACGACAGACAACAAGACGACGGACAACAGGACGACGGACAACAGGACGACGGACAACAGGACGACGGACAACAAGACGACGGACAACAAGACGACGGACAACAGGACGACGGACAACAAGAAGACGGACAACAGGAAGACGGACTAGGGACTGAATCCCGAATCCAGAATCAGAATCCCGAATCCCGAATCCAGAATCAGAATCTCAAATCTCAGATCTCAGCTCTCAGATCCCCAGGTGTTAATAACTTTCCACCATGAAACTGGGTGATCGCGGGGCTTGTGAGTATTTTCGCCAACCCGTCGCTCGCATGGATTCCCAAGCACTTTCAGGTCTCAATGAACAGCAGAAGAATGCTGTGGTAGCTGTTGAAGGCCCGGTCATGATCATAGCCGGTGCCGGCTCGGGTAAGACGCGCGTACTTACCCACAGGGTGGCATATATGCTTGAGCTCGGGGTTGATCCCTTCAATGTACTGGCACTCACCTTCACCAACAAGGCTGCCCGCGAAATGAAGGAACGCGTCGAGCGCATGGTGGGCTTCCACGAAGCCAGAAATGTCTGGATGGGAACCTTCCACTCCGTCTTTGCGAGAGCGCTTCGCTCAGAAGCCGAGAAGATTGGCTATCCACACAATTTCACCATCTACGACACCGACGACAGCAAGAGCCTGCTGAGAAATATTGTAAGGGAACTTGGCCTCGACGACAAGGTGTATCAGCCCGGACAGCTCCTGCACCGCATCTCAACCTGCAAATCGAGCCTCATCCTTCCCGCC
>JANJUO010000472.1 GCA_024710535.1 bacterium | reverse complement strand
CCGGCGACACTGTTTGCCGCGACCAGTGGGGCAAGCCGGTCATTGCAGTGGTGAAGAACTTCGGTACATCTACGCTTACAGCGATGAACATCCAGTTCCAGATCAATGTTTCAACTCCGGTGATCGAGACATGGAACGGTTCGCTAGCTCCCGGCGACTCGATGACCTATACCTTCAATACACTCTATAACCCACCCATCGGTGTGTTCATGATGTGTGTGCAGACCAGTTTAAATCTTGATGCCAATACTGGGAACGACAAGACTTGCAAGACGGTGGCGTCGAAGAGCCCGTGTACCGGTGTTGATGAGTTGGAGAACGGCGGAGTCGAATTGGGTCAGAACCGCCCGAATCCAACCAGGGATATAACCTTCATCGACCTGACACTCCCAGAAAGTGGGCAGACAGTATTCGAATTGAGTAATCTTCTGGGCCAGATCATTGAGGCCAGGATGATTGAAGGAGTGGCAGGAACTCAGACTCTGGAATTGGATCTCAGCCATCTGGAATCGGGCGTGTATTACTACACCGTGCGTTTCAACGGATTTTCCGTCACAAGGAAGATGATTGTTGAATAGGTATTAACGTCATCATACGCAAGGCGGCCTTCACCAGACGGTGGAGGCCGCTTTTTTCTTTGTGTGTTATAAATGATAGTATTGTAAATCAATAGTGTGATTGTTATATTAGCAAGCACTTATCCTCATCAGAGGGGATGAATCTTTTTTGTTAATCCAAAAACGATAATGATGAAAAAAGTTCTACTCGGTGTTGCGGTTCTTATGCTTAGTGTTGCCTCTTTTGCACAGAGCACAGTTTTTCACGAGAACTTCGAGTTGCCAAGCCTTGGCGACAGCGTTGTTAGCACAGGAACACCCGGCGCAAATTCATGGGCAATTAACACCACCTTGTATGCCAACCCGGGGGTACAATCCTATAAGGTGCAGGTTTCACAGGGAGATACGATCTATCTGACAACCAACGCTTTTAGCACTCTTGGCAACAGTGCTGTGATGCTTTACTTCGACCAAATCTGTAAAATCGAGTTCTTCGACGCAGCCGAAGTAGAGGTGTCAACCGATAACGGCAGCACCTGGACCAAGCTGACTGGTGCACAGTATCTTGGTACAGGGCAATTTTCCACAAACGGCGACAAGTTCACAGCAACCTCATATATCGACTGGCTTCCTGCTGATCCGAATGCTGTTCCCACCAACACTTGGTGGAAGAGCGAGTCATTCGACATCGGGGCTCTGGTTGCAAACGCTGCCCAGGTGAAAATTCGCTGGCGTCTGCGCGATGTCAACAATAGCGGAGCAGCAGGCAATTTCGGCTGGTTGATCGACAACATTCGGGTGACCATGTCATTTTCTGAAATGATACCACCAGCGATTACTATGGTGCCTCCAATCATCCAGGATACCGTTTACTCCACTGGTCCATACGTAATCAAAGCAAAGGTGACAGACCAGAGTGGTCTTGACACTGTATATCTCAGGTATGTTGTGAGTACTGGTTTTGTGGATACGCTGGGAATGGCGATGATTTCCCCTGATACTTTCGCCGCCAGTATTCCCTTCTATGGATTTGGCAAGATCATTTCCTACAAGGTGGTTGCCATCGATGGCAGCCTCGCTGCAAACCAGGCTCAATCCAACACCTACAACTTCTATTGTAAGTTCAGTACGGGTGGTACTTTCCAGATTGGTACGGGGACAGTCCAGAATGGCAATACGGGCTATCCTGCTCCTTATGGTCATTGGTACAATGGGGCCAAGCATCAGATGCTTATCCTGGCTTCAGAAATGGCGGCAGTGAATGCCACTGCCGGGGCAATAGGTTCTCTGGCCTTCAGTGTAGCCACCGCCAATGGTGTTCCACTGACTGGGTTCACCATCAAGATTGGACACACAAACCTATCAACTTTAGCCACATGGGTCCCTGGACTCACCCAGGTTTACAGCGTGCCTTCCTACACCGATGTTGCCGGCTGGAATACACATACTTTTCAAACACCCTTCCAATGGGATGGTGTAAGCAATATTGTGGTTGAAACCTGCTTCGACAATTATCCAACCGGCTATACCTACAATGCCGTAATGAATCAGACGACCACCACCTTTGCGTCAACGATAGCTTACTATTCCGACGGGGGAGGTGTTTGCCCCTACATCAGTTCGCAGTCAACTTATACTCAAAGGCCCAATATGCGGCTGGAGATCATGGGTGTAAGCAGCCTCACTCTGGATGCGGCAGCAGGGCAGTTCGTGAGTCCGACAGGAGGTATTCTTGCAAATACGAATACCCCGGTACAGATAAGGGTTAGGAATTATGGTACCGACACCTTGTACTCAGCCACTATCAATTGGAGGCTCGACGGCGTGCTGCAGACGCCAGTAAGCTGGGCCGATACCCTATTGAAGGACAGTTTCAGCGATCCTGTAAGCCTTGGCACAATCAACCTCGCTGCCGGCGCACATGAGCTGAAAGTATGGACCGACAATCCCAATGGCAGCCCTGACCTCAACACGGGTAACGACACTATCACGCTTAGCTTCTATGCCTGCGCGAACTTGCTCTCAGGTACTTACACCATCGGTGGGACGGGGGCGAACTTTGCTACCATAGCCGATGCCGTGCTTGGCCTGGTGCAATGCGGCATAAGCGGCCCGGTGACCTTCAACATCAGCAGTGGCACATATAATGAGCAATTTATGCTACCTCTGATCAACGGGTCCTCTGCCACCAATACCATACTTTTCCAGAGCAACAACGGCGACAGCACTTCGGTCATCATCCAGTACGATGCGGTAGGTACGACCGATAATTACGTCGCAAAACTCTCCGGAGCGAGCTTCATTACTTTCAAGGGCTTGACATTCAAATCGCTGGACACCCTCTACGGCCGAACAGTTGACATGGGAAAGGGGCAACTCATCACCTTCAAGAACAACAGGTTCATCGGACAGCTCAGTCTGGCTGACGACAGCAAAAAGGATCTTATGTTCGGAAC
>JANJUO010000439.1 GCA_024710535.1 bacterium | reverse complement strand
AAAGTTAATTGATGATTTCTTTATTATTCGTGTGTATGTTTAGAATTAAACAAGAGAATTTTCATGAAGTTATAAAAAAATCCATCCGACAACTACATGTTATCGGATGGATTGATAAACATTTTACGCAAACATTTTTCTGATGATATTTAATGCCGCACCTTCTTTGAACCATTCAATTTGATTTTCGTTGTATGAATGATTTACTTGGAATTCATCGCTTGTGCCGTCAGCATGATGAAGAACGATAGTCAATGGCACATTTGGAGCAAATGTTTTCAAGCCAACAATATCAATAATATCATTTTCTTGAATTTTGTTATAATCTTCTTTGTTTGCAAAAGTCAAACCAAGCATACCTTGTTTTTTGAGGTTTGTTTCATGGATACGTGCAAATGATTTCACTAAAATTACTTTTACGCCCAAATGACGTGGCTGCATTGCCGCATGTTCGCGTGATGAGCCTTCACCGTAATTTTCGTCACCTACAACAATCGAACCGATTCCAGCGGCTTTATAAGCTCTTTGAACGGCAGGCACTTCGCCATATTCACCGGTTAAAGTATTAAGCACAGAATTTGTTTTTTCATTGAAATAATTCACAGCGCCTGTAAGTGTGTTGTTTGCAATATTATCCAAATGACCACGGAAACGAAGCCATGGACCAGCCATAGAAATATGATCTGTTGTACATTTGCCTTTTGCTTTGAGCAACAATTTCAAGCCAAGATAATCCTCGCCATTCCATGCCGCAAATGGTTCCAAAAGTTGCAATCTGTTAGATTCTGGATTAACCGAAATCTGCACAGATGAGCCGTCTTCAGCAGGTGCTTGATAGCCCGCATCTTCCACTGCAAAGCCCTTTGGAGGAAGTTCATCACCAACTGGAACGTCGAGCATAACTTCTTCGCCATTTTCGTTGATTAATTTATCGGTAAGCGGATTGAATGCCAATGAACCGGCAATTGCAAGAGCAGTAACCATTTCAGGCGAAGCCACAAATGAATGTGTATTTGGATTGCCATCATTACGTTTAGCAAAATTACGATTGAAACTTGTGATGATTGAATTTGATTCAGTTCCACTAATATCCTTTCTTTGCCATTGACCGATACATGGACCGCAAGCATTTGCAAGAACAACCCCGCCGATCTTTGCAAAATCATCAATAAATCCATCGCGTTCGATTGTATATCTAACAAGTTCTGAGCCCGGAGTTATTGTATATCCTGCTTTTGCTTTGAGATTTTTGGCAATAGCATCGCGTGCAATTTGTGCCGAACGTGAAATATCTTCGTAAGATGAATTTGTACATGAGCCAATCAATCCAACATCTAATTTTTCGGGCCAGCCGTTTTCTTTTACTTTTTCTTTGAAAACTGAAATCGGATGTGCCAAATCTGGAGTGAATGGACCGTTGATATATGGCTCTAATTCATCAAGATTGATTTCGATAACTTGGTCGAAATATTTTTCTGGATTTGCATAAACTTCAGCATCTGCAGTTAAATAATCTTTGATTTCCATTGCCATATCAGCAACTTCTTTTCTACCTGATGCCGCAAGATAATCATACATTTTTTGGTCGAAGCCGAAAATAGAAGTAGTTGCGCCAATTTCAGCACCCATATTACAAATTGTGCCTTTACCTGTGCAAGAAAGCGAGTTAGCGCCTTCACCAAAATATTCAACGATGGCACCGGTGCCACCTTTTACAGTTAAAATACCGGCAACTTTAAGAATCACGTCTTTTGCAGAAGTCCAGCCATTCAATTTTCCTGTTAATTTCACACCGATCAATTTTGGAAATTTCAATTCCCAAGGAAATCCTGCCATAACATCAACAGCATCAGCACCGCCCACACCGATAGCAATCATACCAAGACCACCGGCATTTACAGTATGAGAATCTGTTCCAATCATCATTCCGCCCGGAAAAGCATAATTTTCGAGAATTACCTGATGAATAATGCCTGCACCCGGCTTCCAAAATCCAATACCATATTTATTTGCAACTGAAGAAAGAAAATCGAATACTTCTTTATTTAAATCTTTTGAAGTTGCCAAATCTGCAACAGCGCCATCTTTTGCAAGAATAAGATGGTCGCAATGAACAGTAGAAGGTACTGCCACTTTTGGTCTGCCTGCCTGCATAAATTGCAAAAGAGCCATTTGAGCCGTTGCATCTTGCATAGCAACGCGGTCAGGATTGAAATTCACATAATCAATGGCACGTTGGAAATTTTCGAGAGGTTGGTCTTTGTCAAGATGGGAGTAAAGAATTTTTTCAGATAAGCTCAAAGGACGATTTACTTTTTCCTTCGCATTGTCGATTTTAGCAACCAAACCTGCATACACAGATTTAATCATTTCTAAGTCAAAAATCATTTTAGCACCTAATTAATTTATACCATAAACAAAATATTTATCAAAAACATAGAATACAAATTTAATAAAAAAAAAGATTTAATATATATTTTTTTAATATATTTTTTTTGTTGAAGAATTAAAAGCAAATTAGAAAATATTTTTGATTTTTTGTTGTTAATTTATAATCATAGAAATTTATTATTATTTTCTTTTAACTGTATGCTTAACCTTTAACATCGCAAAATTAAATTCAATTGTTGTTTCACTTTGATTAATTTCTAAATTATCATCTAATAAATCAGCAATAATTTCACTACTTTTTTGGAGTAAACTTTTTTGATTTGATTCATTTTCTACATCATTAATTTGTTTGATTGTTCTGGTTAAATTTTTTAATTTTGCAAATGTTTCAATTATTGAAATAGTTGTTTGTGTGGCAATAGAACTTCTTAAAATTGTAGCCATCATATACAAACCTTTTTCTGTAAATGCTTTTGGAAGTGATGTTGAATGTTTCAATGGATTGAACCGGTGGAAAATTTCCACCAGTTCTGACTTTTCGCTTTTAGTAAGTTCAAACACATAACCTATTGGGAATTTTTCAGGGTTATTTTTCACTGCTTTGTTAATGTCGCGCGTTTCAACTCCATACAAATATGCCAGGTCTGCATCAAGAATCACTTGCTGATTTCTAATTTCAATTATCCTTTCTTGAACTCTATCAAATTTTACAACTTCCATAATAGACGTTTTTATCAGTTTTAAATAAATTTAGAATTTAAAAATAAATAAATAGATTTAAATTACCAAAATATATTTAATCAGTACAAATTATAAAAATACAACAATCAATTTAAAAAATAAAATGGAATAGTTAAGTTATGAATAAATTACATTTTTCAATAATCCAATGATTTAATCGTTACCTAACTTGTTAATAATAAGGATAATCTTATGAGCATAGAAGTTGTACAAACAGAAAAGTTAGATTTCGATAAAGTTTGGCTGATGTTTCAAGAAACAAATAGACAAATGCAGGAAACTGATAAGAAATTTCAGGAAACTGAAAAGATAGTAAAAGAAACGAGTTTGCAAATGAAACAAACTGACTTGCAAATGAAACAAACAGACAAGAAATTGAAAAAGTTGGAGCAATTGTTTACAAGTCAGTGGGGAAAATTGATGGAATCTTTGGTTGAAGGCGATATTATTAAATTGCTAAATCAAAGAGGTATCGCTATCAATGTTACTTCAACTCGAATTAATGCTAATTATAATGGCAGACAATATGAATTTGATATTATTGCTGAAAATGGGACTGATATTGTAGTTGTTGAAGTTAAAACAACTTTAAAGCCTGATGATGTGAAAGAATTTATTGAAGAATTGCAAGAAATTAAAAATGTTTTGCCAAAATATAAAAACAATAATATTTTTGGAGCTGTTGCATATTTAAAAGAAGATGGCGGAGCAAAAAAAATGGCTATTAATAATAAATTATTCGTCATAAGAGCAACTGGCAGTAGTGCTTCTATTGAAAATAAAGCTGATTTTATTCCAAAAGCGTGGTAAAATGTGCTTTTTAAAATTTAAAAAAAAAAGCCCCGATAAACAGGGCTTATAAAAAAATCTATTCTCAATAATCTATTTACCTTCGTATTCACTAAGTGGCGTTTTCACAATAACTTGTACTGTTCGATTATAAAGTCGTCCTTCTGGCAAATCATTAGTATAAAGCGGATCTTCCTCGCCTACACCTCTGCTGTTTAATATGCCATATTTACCTTTTGTTTGTTTGTTGATACCATCGCGTACAGTTCCTGATCGTCTATCTGATAATTTTTTGTTTGATTCATACATACCTTTTGTATCTGTATGACCAATAACGTCAATCCAAGAAGTTGGTTTACAACGTTCGTAAACATAATCATTCATAATTCTTGTGTTTAATGGACCTGCATCAGCACTTGCAAATGGGAACAAAATCAATGAGTATTTTTCTAATGTAGAGTCAGCGATTGATTCTGTTTTCTTACGTTCTGAAGAAATTTGAAGTACAGGAATTTCGATTGGGTCAGAAGCACATTCTGCACCAGATTGAGTAGTAACAACTAATCTTGCAATAAATGGCGCTTCATCTTTTGGTAAGTCGCCTGCTGTATTTGTCCATTCCCATTCAAATTTAGGGTCTGTAATACCAACTTTTGTATGAGTAATCCAAGGACTGTTTCCGCTTTTTACTTCGATTCTTCTTTTTGCAACGATTGCATCATCGATACCATTTTTCATTACGAAGTTCATTTCTTCAGGTTGAGGTCTGATAATCGAACCACGGTCGAACACTGGCTTAACAACATTCCATTCATCGCATAAAATTTCTACTCTTCTGTTTTCTTCATGAGCTAAATCTGGATCTTGCTGTATGTCAGCGGCTTTTTCAGGTTTGCCACGGAAAGTTAATTTCATTCTACTTGGGTCGATTTTCCAAATATCTTTGAAATAATTATACACATTGGTAGCACGAGTTTTTGATAATTCGTTGTTATTCTTTTCTTTTGCAGTAACATTGTCGTTAGTACCAACGATTTCTATCTTCACGTTTGGATTCAAAGTTAATCTATATCCATAAATATTAAGCATGTGATAATATTTATCTAAAGTACCGCCCTTGATAGTGGTATCAGTAAACATTTTTGTTTGTTCAGAACTTGAAAATAAATTATATCTCTTAGGAATATCGCTAACGCCTTCATCAAAGAATACATAGTTCAATAGTGCATACAAATCCCAAGTTTTGATTTCATTCATCACAAGACCTCTAAAACTTGCAAGCGATGGTTGAGATTTCTTAGCCGCCATAATATATTCAGCTTCGTCAATTTCAGCTCTCAAAGTAGGTCTTTGTCCAAGAGTTATTGTTACTCTGATTTCATCTCTTGATGATAATTCTGTAGAGTCCTTTGTTGCTCCTGGATTATCAACTTTTTGGATTACTGTTTTAGAACCATATTTGATATTTTCTGCAGTAATTTCAAGATTGATAGATCTAATAGAATCTTTTGGATTTCCATAATCAGCATTACCAATGATAATTTCGTGCTCTTTTCTACCAAATGTTACTGAATCTTTAACAATTCTATTGATAACTGGGCTTTTTACTGTAATTGTGGCAGGAATAAAATCGCCAGTACATTCGTCAACTACTGTAGTGATAACGTTTACAGCTTTGAAGAATGATGGTACGAATGCCATAAATACATCAAGACTACCTTGGTAATTAGGAATATCACGTCTTGTTGATGAGAAGTAAATAATATCACCGGATGCAGGTAATGAAATAAATTTTTCATCATCTTTAGTATTCAAAGGTTCAGGAAGCAAGTCAGGCCTTGACCATTTTTTTGTATCTGAGTCATATCTTGTTTTGTAGAAGTCCATTCCGCCGATACTTGGTGAATGACCATTTGAAGAGAAAAACAAAGTTACACCGTCTGCTCCAATGAAAGGAGTTTGTTCGGATTTGCTTGTATTTAATTCTTCAAGATTTTTTGCAGGCGACCAGTCGTCTTTATCAAAATCGTAATCTGTGTACCAGATGTCCATATTTTTTTCAACAGGAGTACCGTTACTGTTTGGTCCTTTTCTTGTTGATACAAAGTAAAGTCTTGATTTATCAGGTGCGATAGATGGCTGTGAATCCCAATTTTCAGAGTTTACATTTGGACCAAGGTTAATTGGTTGGCTCCATTGATCGCCATCGATTTGCGACATATAGATATCGCAACTGCCCAAGCCTGCAGGTCTGTCACAAGCGGTGAAAAACAAAGTTTGCTTGTCTGCGGCAATAGAAGCGGCACCTTCATGAAACTTTGTATTCACATTATCATAAGATAAACCTGTTAATGTATCAATATTATAGACATTCAAAAAAGTAGTGTCTAATCTGTCTGCTTTTTTGCCAGCCCAAAAGTCATGTGAATTGCCTCCATTTGACAACAATTTACTTCCTGCTTTATCCGATACAAAAAACAATGTTTTTCCATCAGCTGATACCGTTGGAGCATAATCCACTCCGGACCAGTTAATCATTGGACCAAGATTCACAATTCTAATTCTTTTTGCGTCAAGAATATTATCTTCTTGAACGCTGGCTGAACCCATTGCAACAGATGCACTCATCATATAAAATTGAGTTGATTGCTTGGATTTTGATTCGCTATTTTCTTTGGCAAGCAAAGGCGCCATCAAAACAATAAACAAAACCATTAAGGCAGTAATTTTGAAGAAAGTACGGTACATAATGTTTCACCTAAATAATTTAACTACTACATATAAACAATTAATTTCCTAAGAAATTCTGCTTTTGTGCAATAAAATACACAAAAACAAAAAACTTATGTGCAAATTACACACATAAAGAATTTAAATTAATTCAAATCGATTAAATTTTCAAATAAAATTATAATTTTTTTTTAATAAATTTTCACAATATAAGATAATTAGATTTATTTCAATAACTTACAAATTTAAGTAAATTTGAGAAAAATTTCTAATTCTTTCACTGAAATAATGCTTTTTGGTATTTCAATGCTAATTGCTTGTAAAATAACAGAATTATTAAAATTTGTTAATAATTATTTCCTGAGATATTAACGAAAAGAATTTACACAAAAAACCTTACAATTTCGTTATATTACTTTTTAGCAATATAATTTGGAGAATTAATTCATGGGTGTTTACTATTTCTCAAAAACATTAAATTGTTCTTTTGAAGAAGCAATCGATAAAACTGTGGTAGCTTTGCAGAATTCTGGTTTTGGAGTTCTAACAGAAATTGATGTTAAAGCAACATTACACAAAAAATTAAATGTGGATTTTAAGAATTACCGAATCTTGGGTGCGTGTCATCCTCCATCGGCATTCAAAGCACTTTCAGCAGAGGACAAAATCGGAACTATGCTACCATGTAATGTGATTGTTCAAGAGCATTCTCTCGGCAATGTGGAAGTTTCTGCAATAGACCCAATTGCTTCTATGATGGCAGTAAATAATCCGGCTCTTGGTGAAGTTGCAACAGAAATTCAGCAAAAATTAAAAGGCGTTATCGACAACTTAAATTAGATTTTTCAAGTGTTATAAAATTCACATAAAGCTATTATTTAAAAGAATTTAATAACAATAAATATTTGCAATTATTTTCGAAAATTGTTTTAATTTTAATTTTGATTTTTTTATATTTGATTTTTTTTATTGATAATTTTTCAAAAAAGAGGTTTATTAAATGAAAATTACAGTAGTAGGTGCAGGTAACGTTGGCGCAACAGTTGCGCAAATGTTAGCAAACAGAGAATTAGCAAACGAAATTTGGCTTGTTGATATTGCCGAAGGCATTGCAAAAGGTAAAGCTTTAGATATGTATGAATCAATGCCTATTTATGCTTCAAGTTCTAGAATATATGGTACTTCCGACTATGCCCCAACAGCCGGTTCGGATATCGTTGTCATTACTGCCGGTTTGGCTCGTCGCCCAGGTATGACAAGAGATGATTTGTTAATCAAAAATGCAACTATCGTATCCGAATGTGCAGAAAATGCTTTCAAATACTCTCCTGATGCAATCTTTATAGTAGTGTCTAATCCTTTGGACGTGATGACTTATGTTACATTAAAGAAAACTGATTTGCCAAAAAATAAAGTTATCGGTATGGCAGGAATTCTTGATACTGCTCGTTATCGTTCATTTATTGCAATGGAATTGAATGTTTCTGTAAAAGATATTAGTGCACTTGTTCTTGGTGGTCATGGCGATACAATGGTTCCGCTTCCACGCTACACTACAGTTGCCGGTATTCCTGTTACTGAATTAATTTCAGAAGAAAGAATGAATTCAATAGTTGAAAGAGCTGCAAAAGGTGGTATCGAAATCGTTAATTATCTTCAAACTGGCTCTGCTTATTATGCTCCGGGAACTGCCGCCGTTGAAATGGTTGAAGCAATCGTTAAAGACCAAAACAGAATTTTGCCTTGTACAGTATTGCTTGATGGTGAATATGGATTCAACGATGTATGTATCGGCGTGCCTGTAATTCTTGGCAAAGATGGCGTTAAAGAAGTTGTTGAATTGAAACTCAACGAAGAAGAAATGACATTATTCAAAAATTCTGCCGAACACGTTAAAACTACAATAATTCAAGCTATGGAACTTATCGGTGCATTCACTCGCTATCATGACAATGCAGAACATGATATAGATTAATACATCAAATAAATCTGAAAATCTAAAATCCGGTGAATTATCATCGGATTTTTTTATATAATTTCTTAAATATTAATTCTATCTTGTGTAAATAATTATTATTTTTGTAAGTTAGTTATTGTACATTTTAAAATGAGTATAAATGGGATTTTTTTCTAAATTAAAAGAAAAATTCACCCAACAGGTGGATAAAGTTACCGAAATTGTTTCGGAGAAAGTTAATTCGGTTGTTGAGAAAGCCGCAGAAACGCTCAAAATCGACAGATTGAAAGATGGTTTGGCAAAAACCCGCAAATCATTTGTCGATAAATTCAAAATGGTTCTTGGCGCCGGCAGGAAAATTGACGAAAAATTGCTCGATGAAATTGAAGAAATTCTGATAACGGCAGATATCGGAGTTAATACAACAGAAGAAATCATCGAAAAAGTAAGAAAAAGAGTCAAAAAAGAAGGTTATGAAGATGCTGAAGATGTTTATAAACTTCTGAAAGAAGAAATTCACGAAATTTTGCTTAAATCACCATCCGCAAATAATGATGCTATTTATCACATCGATGAAAGTGATAAGCCAAAAGTTATTATGGTTATTGGAGTTAATGGAGTTGGCAAAACAACTACTATTGGCAAACTTGCCTACAACTACAAGAAAGCTGGCAAAGAAGTACTTATTGGTGCCGCTGACACGTTTCGAGCCGCCGCAAACGAACAACTCGAAATTTGGGCAGAAAGAGCCGGTGTTGGCATTATTCAGCAACTTCAGGGAGCAGATCCCGCCGCAGTTGCATTCGATACATTAAAATCAGCAATTGCCAATAAAAAAGATGTAGTTATCATCGATACCGCAGGAAGATTGCATAATAAAGCCAATCTTATGGCAGAATTAGAAAAAATTTCAAGGGTAATGAAGAAATTAAAGCCGACTGCACCAGATGAAGTATTTTTGGTTTTGGATGCAACAACCGGTCAGAATGCAATTAATCAGGCAAAAGAATTTATGAAATCTGCTCCTATTAGCGGCATTGTTCTCACGAAACTTGACGGTACTGCCAAAGGTGGCGTGGTTATTCCAATTGCAAATGAATTAAAAATTCCTGTTCGATATATTGGTGTTGGCGAGAAAATTGATGATCTCCAATTATTCGATCCAAGTTATTTTATCGAAGCACTCTTTGGTCTTGATGATGAGGTTGATGAAGAAGACGAAGGAAAAATGGAATAGAATTTCCGCATTAAAAAACAAAACGAAGAATCTAAGCGTTCATTAATGAATTTTAGATTCTTCGTGTAGTTTTGGGGAAGATCGATTTCTATTTTATAATAATTCTCTGAACTGCTTGCTCGCCAGCATCGGTTTGAGCAACGATTAAGTACATTCCTGATTCCAAATTTTTCACTTCAAAACTTCGTTCAATCAAGCCATTTGTTAATATGGCTTTGCCAAGCTCTTGTACTTTTCTGCCGTTTAAATCGTGAATCGAGAAATTGACAGTTCGTTTTTCATTTAATTTAAATTTAACATTAACCAAATTTTCAACAGGATTTGGATAAGTAGTAAGATTTTCAATTGCACCACTACATGCTCTCCATACATCAAGATAAGTTTCTTGTCCGGCAATAACTTCTCTATTCTCACAAATATCAGTTGTATTTTTGAGAGTAGTCAATTCATTCTGTAATTGAGACTTAATATTATCCGGTAATCTAGTTACAAAATCGTCTGTTGGCTCAAACCAAAGTACAAATCTAAAATTCTTCAATTCTTTGCCATTTCTATCTTTTGCATTAGGAATATTAATTGCAACAGGTACTAATTTATTTAAAATGATTAGTTCGTCTGATATACTGGATAATTGATTAATTATACTATCAATTTCTGGTGTTTCATTTTGATTGTTTCTAATAATATTAAAATTGGCATATTTATTTTTTAATGTTTTTGAATCGTTTTGTTCCGTATTAACAACAATAACTTTTTTGTAGCTATTTACTTTCATAATTGAATCGAACTTCAATCTTTTATTTTTATCCAAATTAAATGCTCTGTTTTCTAACCTTTCGATAAAACTTGAATCAATCTTCAAATCAAATTCTAAATTTTTATTTTCAAAAAAATTCATAGTGCTATCTTTCTTAAATTGAAACATTTTTTCTATGATTAACTCTTTTTGTGAATCAGGAATTGCCAATTTGTTTAGAATTTCATCCTTGTTACTTAAAATTGTTCCCATAATATTATTCAAATTAATCTCTGTTGTTGAAGAATCAGAATTAGTTGTTGTTAAATTCATTGTACTCGTATTCAATGGATTGTTATCATAATAAAAATTCTGAGTAGTCAAGACAACTTTATCGTTGTCTATTTTAACAGATTTTGATTGGTCATCAGGTTTTTGATGAATACTGGACAAGCCCATCGAATTAGAATTTGACATTGTGTGCATTTTTATATCAGAATTTGGTGTAAAATTCATGTCACCCATAACAACATTCAAATTCTTATCAGAATCTTTAGATGTTATGGATTGAATATATAGATTCTTATCTTTATCCATAAATTCTAATCTGGAAAGATTGCTTGATTCATCTTCATTAAATGTAGATATTCTTTTATTGCCAAAATTGTCCGTTACCATTCTTGGCTCAAACGAACTTGCTAACTTCTTTTTGTCGGTGCTATGAATTTGATTTACACCAACTCCCCAATCAACAAAAATTTTCACTAATTCAGGGTTTTGGCGAGATTGACCTGAAATATATTGAATACAATCCGCATTATCACCAATAGTTATCCCAATATTTTTTGCTTGCTCGGCGGTTAATTCAATAATATTAACCCCTTGAATTACATCCTTTTCCCAATTTACATTTCCTGAATTGCTTTCGTCTGTTTTTGTGATAATTGCAACTTTTTCAACTGTATTTTTATCGGAAGCTTCAGCTATTGAAATTTCTGAAATTGTTTGTTTGGGATTTGGATTCAAATCATTAGTTTGAAATTTATCATTTTGAACAATTTGGATTGATTTTTGATTTATATTATCATAATTTTTAGTCAAAGAATTGTAGGAAATCACTCCCACAGCGATTGCAGTTACGGCTGCAGCAGATAGAATATTCATTAAAGTATTCCTTTTTATTTTCTTGTTTAATAAACGACCTGTGCTTGCAATGGAGGCGTTTTCTATAAGCGTGTTCGCATCATCTTTAGAAAACACAGGTTCAGCATTTTTTGCTTTGCTGAACAGTTCATCAAGATTTATGTTATTTTTCATTGCTGACACTCAATAAAATATTTTCATTATTTTTGATTTTAAAAACTGTTCCATTAGCAAAAATCTTGTTATTGCCGGCAGAATTAACTTCAATTTCTCTTCTGGAACTTTTACTGTTTGCACCGAGTAATTCGGAGAGTTTTTCGCGACCCCGTTTAAGTCGGGATTTCACTCCTGATAATGAACCACCTTGAATTTCACGGATTTCTTCTAATGAGAAACCGGAAATTTCAAAAAGAATTATAGCTGTTTGCTGTGCTTGAGGAAGTTTGGCAATTGCTTCATACAAAAATTCTACATCAGATAATCTATCCGGTGAAGTATTATAGTCAGGCAAATTAAGAGCCTTCTCTTCATCAAAAAGCCCAAAAATTCTGCTCCTAAAGCGTTTCCGCTTATAAATTCTATGGGCTATCGTGAACAGATAACTCTTAAAAGCCTGCTGGGAATTAAGCTTATCAAAGTTTTCGTAAGCGCGGAGCAGAGTTTCGCTCACTATATCTTTGGTATCTTCTCTATTTCTTGTTAATGCTGATACGAACCTTGATAGATCATCATTAACAGGATTGAGCAATTGCATAAATTCTTTTTGCTTTGCAAATTCGTTCATTTTTCAATTTCAAATCTTAAACTCAATTAATAAGAGTCATAACTTCAAGAAAAGTTTCAAAAATAATTAAAAATATTTAAATAATCTTCAATAGACTGTTGAAATAGTCGAATTTATCATATATAATATTGGTTTGGAGCGTCTAATCTACCTGAAATATATAGATTTAGCAGGGCAGATATTTTTGTCAATCGCTTAAATATTTACTTTTCATTAGATAGTTAAAACTATAAAGCAATAAAAAAATTGATAACTTCAAAGAATGAACAAAAATTTCAAAAAAGAAATGAATTCACTTAATTAAAATTCATTTTTATAAAAAACGTCATAATTGTTTTAATCAATGTTGGTTTGCTTTTTATGAAATTTGCTATAATTGATTTTAGTCAAGAAAATGATGTTTCTTCAAGAAAATTCATTGATTCTTTTGTTGATGGTCTTCATGAGAATAATTCAGATTATCAAATAATAAAAATCGAAGATTTGAACATTGTTCCATGCAATGAATGTACGAAAGAACTAACATTTGAATATAGCGAAAAATGCAGATGCGAAGATGATATGAATATGCTGTATCCACAACTCCGAATTTTGTCAAATTGGGTGTTTGTGGTTCCAGTGATAAATTCTTATACAATAACGTATTTTAAAAATTTTTTGGATAGGTTGGAGCCAATGTTCCAACCATTAATAAGTATTAATGGCACAAGTGATTTTAATATTCCAATCAATATGAATAATGGAACAGTTTCATTAATCGCAAGCTCCACATCTCCAAATTACGAAAATGCATTGCTGATTGAAGAAGAAATTTCATCAGTTTGTATGCTGTTATCCAAAAATTATGTTGGAGCATTATCAGCAAACAAAGTGGAAGAATTTATGGATCCAAATTCTGATAACCCAAGATTGGGCAAAATGCTTCCAATTATCAAAAAAGCCGGCAAAGAATTATCAACAAACAAAGTATTTTCTGCTGAAACCTTAGTTAGTTTCTCTAAGATTTAAATTATTACAAAATAAGTTGAATTTGGATTTCTAATTATGTATATTTTATTTTTACTTCTCGCAAGTAGAAATAAAGAAAGTTAATTATGCTGATTTGAATTGAATTTTCAATTTTTTCTTTGAAATTAAGAAAAAAAGTTGTAATTTTGTTGTTCAATTTTAATCAAGGAGCGAAAAAGTGAAGACAATAGAATTTATCGAAAATTTAAACATAGAGAAGTCGGTAAATTATCGCAAAGAGAAAGATGGTGAAAACTATACTGAACTACCAGAATTTCGCGCCGGTGATTCTATTAACGTAGCAGTTAGAGTAATCGAAGGCGAAAAAGAACGTATTCAAAATTTTAAAGGAATTGTGATTTCAACACGTGGTTCAAGTTTGAACAAAACTTTTACAATAAGAAAAATTTCTAACGGTGTTGGGGTAGAAAGAGTGTTTCCTGTTTATTCGCCAATGATTCAAAGCATTAGCGTACTTAAATCAGGTAATGTGACCAAAGCAAAACTTTATTATTTGCGTGGTATGTCAGAGAAGAAAATTCGCCAAAAACTCAGTTAAAAACACGAAAATTTTCAATTGCGGCAGACATAAATTATGTGTGCCGCTTTTTTTGTTTTAAAAAATATATGTGTCAAACAATACTGATTTGTTGATTAATGTTGGCGACATAAATGTTTTTGCAGACAAATTATTTGTATATGTGAATTTTAGTTTGTTTTGATTTACTATATTTTTTTCATTCTGCTCATCATTTTTCTTTTCAGAAGTTTCTTTTTTGATTTTACTGCTTTTGTTTCTACTCCTGATTGCGTTCAGACGATTCAATAATAAATTATACTCGCTACGGGCAGAGTCGAGTTGTTTTGAATATTTTTTAAAATTATTATAATATTCGGTAAGTGAATGTATTTGGCT
>JANJUO010000519.1 GCA_024710535.1 bacterium | reverse complement strand
TGCAAAAGTATATGCATTTGGAAGAAATATCACTGAAGATAAATCAACTTATTGCGATAATGCTGAATTGATGAATAATGTATTTTTTATAAAAACAGACATTTCATCTGCAGATTCAATTAATGATTCTTTTGCTCAGGTTGTGAAAGCAGAATCAAGAATCGATATTTTGGTAAATAATGCTGGTATCACAAAAGATAATTTACTTATCAGAATGAGCGAAGCAGATTTCGACCAAGTAATTGATACTAATTTAAAAGGTGCTTTTCTCTGTATAAAAGCAGTTTCTCGCACAATGATGAGCCAACGTTACGGCAAAATCATTAATATTGGCTCCATTGTTGGAACAATTGGAAACGCAGGTCAGGCAAATTATGCGGCATCGAAAGCAGGTATGATTGGCTTAACAAAATCACTTGCTAAAGAATTAGCGGCAAGAAATATCTTGGTGAATCTTATTGCTCCGGGATATGTAAATACCGATATGACTGATAAATTGAGTGATGAAGTAAAGAATTTCTTTTTAACAAATATTCCTTTGAAACGCATTGGAGAAGGAAAAGAAATAGCAAATGTAGTCTCATTTTTTGCAAGTGATGACTCAAATTATATAACCGGACAGGTTATTCACGTAGATGGCGGACTCGCAATTTAATTTTTTTTATTAATATTTTTTAAGGATTTCAAAATGAGCGACTTAAAACAAAGAATTACAGAAATCATTGTCAAAAAACTTGGCGTTGAAGAATCACAAATCACTGATGAAGCATCATTCACAAAAGATCTTGGTGCAGATTCATTAGACACTGTTGAATTAATCATGGAATTCGAAAAAGAATTCAATCTTACAATCGAAGATAACGATGCAGAAAAAATTCAAACAGTTGGAAACGTTGCAAAATATTTGCAAGAAAGACTTGGTTAATAATTATAGTTCAGTAACCTATTAATTTCGGGAAAAGGATGCCTAAATATAATTTCCCGCGGGTAGTTGTTACAGGACTTGGTGCAGTTACTCCAATTGGCAATACTCTTGATGAGTTTTGGAATGCAATGATGGAGGGCAAAAGTGGTTCTGCTCCTATTACCCGCTTTGATGCAACGGAATTCGATTCTCGCTTTGCTTGCGAAGTGAAGAATTATGATCCGACTTTGCACATGAATCGTAAAGAAGTTCAGCGTATGGACTTGTTTACTCAATTTGCAATTTCAACTGCCACTATGGCTATTGCAGATTCAGGATTGGATTTTGACAAAGAAGACAAAGAAAGAGTTGGTGTTATTATCGGCTCCGGTATTGGTGGTATGTGGACATATCATCACCAACAACAAGCATTATATGATAGAGGCGGAAAGCCGGATAGAATTTCTCCGTTTTTTGTTCCGATGTTAATTTCAGATATTGCGGCAGGTCATGTGGCAATTCGCTGGGGTTTGAAAGGACCAAATTACGCTACTGTTTCTGCTTGTGCAACTTCTTCACATTCTATTGCGGATGCCTTGATGCTTATACAAAGGGGCGATGCTGATATTATGATTACCGGTGGCTCCGAAGCAGTTGTTTGCCCAATGGGAATTGGTGGTTTTAATGCTATGAAAGCACTAAGTACCAGAAATGACGACCCAACAACTGCATCCAGACCATTTGATAAAGACAGAGATGGCTTTGTTATGGGCGAAGGATCGGCTATGCTTGTTCTTGAAACTCTTGAACATGCTTTGGCTCGTGGTGCAAAAATTTATTGTGAGATTGCAGGATTTGGTTTGACCGATGATGCATATCATATAACTCAACCGGCAGCCGGTGGCGAAGGTGCTGTTCGTTCGATGAAACTTGCTATTCAAGATGCAGGTTTGAAGCCCGAAGATATTGATTACATCAATGCTCACGGTACTTCAACTCCATTCAACGACAAAAACGAAACAGCAGCTATCAAAACTTTGTTTGGCGAGCACGCTAATAAATTGATTGTAAGTTCCACTAAGTCTATGACAGGTCACTTACTTGGTGCGGCAGGTGCTATTGAAGCAACTGCAACAGCAATGGCTATCAAAAATCAAATGTGTCCTCCAACTATCAATCAATTCACTCAGGATCCTGATTGTGATTTGAATTATTCACCAAATAAACCTACTCCTTTGGCAATAAAAGCCGCTTTGAGTAATACGTTTGGTTTCGGTGGGCATAATGCCACACTATGTTTTAAAGCTTATAATTAATTATAGGGCTTTATGTTTTGAGAGATTTAATTCAGCAATTGTATAAAGGAATTTTTGGTTCCGCTTTGACTGAAAACGAAAAGTCCAATCACGAGAAAGTTTTTCCCGTGATTGGATTTTTAGATTTAGAACAAAGAAAAAAGTTAGAAAAAAATCTCCATCATAAGATAAAAAATGTTGCTTATTTCGAGCAGGCATTAATTCATAGATCCTATCTTACTGTTATCGGTTCAGAGAAATATTTCTCCAATGAAAGATTGGAATTTCTCGGTGATTCCATTCTTGGAATGATTGTTGCAGAATATCTTTTTTCACTTCACTCAAAAGAACTCGAAGGCGAACTCACCAAGATGCGCGCAAAACTTGTTAATAGAAATGCTTTAACAAAAGTGGCACGAGCTATCAAACTTGAAGAATTCGTTATGCTGAGTTTTAGTGCTCGAAAAGCACTCGAAGCAGGCAATGATTCGATTCTTGCCGATACGGTTGAGGCGCTTATTGCCGCAATTTATTTAGATACAGGTATTAAAACTGCTAAATTATTCATTTTGAAAGTAATTCTACCAATTTTAATGGATGAATTCATTTTGAAATTGGATAATAATTTCAAAAGTATTTTATTGGAAACAGTTCAGGCAGAAGGTAAAAAAGCTCCTTACTATGCTGTGATTGACCAGATTGGACCAGATCATGACAAATTATTTACAATAGGTGCTTATGTTGAGGGCGAATTAATCGGAACCGGTAAAGGAAAATCCAAGAAAGAAGCCGAGCAAGATGCCGCTCATAACGCCTTACAGACATCATATTTTTCAACTAAAACAAATATATAATTGATTTTTATGGAAAATTTAATTTTTGAAAAAAGCAAACCAGGTAGAAAGGGTTATTCTTTACCGCAGATTAAATTTGATTCGGTTAATCCAAGCGATGTAATCGATGAAAAATTTCTTAGAAAGAATACTGCAAATCTTCCTGAAGTTAGCGAAAATGAGATTGCAAGACATTTTGTTCGTCTATCTCATTTGAATTATAACATCGAACAAGGGCTATATCCCCTAGGTTCATGTACTATGAAGTATAATCCAAAAGTAAACGAAGCAACTGCCTCTTTGCCTGGATTTCTTGCTTTACATCCAAATTCAGAAGAAAGAAATGCGCAAGGTGCTCTTCAATTAATGTATGAACTTGGTGAATGCTTGAAAGAAATTTCCGGTTTACCTGGAGTTACTTTGCAACCGGCTGCCGGATCTCAAGGAGAACTTGCAGGTATTTTGATGATTCGTGCTTATCATCAGCACAGAAATGATACAAAACGCACCAAAATTTTGATTCCAAACTCTGCTCATGGCACTAATCCTGCATCTGCCGCAATTGCCGGATATGAAATTGTTGAAATTAAATCAAATGAAAATGGTCGTGTTGATATCGATGATTTGGCTACAAAAGTTGGTGACGATGTTGCTGGATTTATGCTCACAAATCCAAATACTGTTGGTATTTTCGAAAAAGATATTACGGCAATCGAAAAACTGATTCATGGCTGTGGCGGCTTGATGTATATGGATGGCGCAAATTTGAATGCTCTTTTGGGTATTGTTCGTCCGGGCGATATGAAGTTTGATTGTATGCATATCAATCTTCATAAAACATTTTCAACTCCACACGGTGGTGGCGGACCTGGTTCTGGTCCTGTTTGTGTTTCTGATAAATTAATACCATTTTTGCCTGTCCCTCAAATTGTTAAAGATGGCGATTATTATCGTATGAATTGCGATGAACCGCTTTCAATCGGAAAAATGCACTCATTTTTTGGTAATTTTGGAATGTTTGTTAGAGCATTTACTTATATCAGAATGAATGGTCCTGAAGGATTGAGAGCTGTGAGCGAAAATGCAATTATCAATGCAAATTATCTCTTATCTCAAATTAAGCATAATTATAAAGTACCTTATGGCGAACGCGGAATGCACGAATTTGTTATTAGTGCCGATTATCAAAAAGAACTTGGTGTTAGTGCAAAAGATATTGCAAAAAGATTGCTTGATTATGGTTTCCATGCTCCAACCATTTACTTCCCATTGATTGTTCA
>JANJUO010000434.1 GCA_024710535.1 bacterium | reverse complement strand
CTCGGCCCCATGGGCCACGAACTGGTGCCCCTCGCCACGCAGGCAGACGCCGAGGAATTCATGAAAGACCACGCCGGCAAACGTATCCTGCGCTTCGACGATGTAAAGATGGAACTGCTGAAGGATTTGGATGCGGGGAAGTTTTGACCTGCGGCTAACCAGTTGGTAGGTTGGGCTGAGGTACGAAGCCCAACAAGGGCCGCCTCCATGCCAACTGTTGGGCTTCCTTCGTCAGCCCAACCTACCGTGCTGAAACGAACTTCGTTTCCGGCATTGGAATTCCACCAGACTTAAATTTCCTCAACTCAATCTCAAGGGAGTGAAGTTTAAATGGCGTATCCACGCCGAGCTTTAATGTAGGATCAAGGTTATGCTTATTGGTCACAAAGACTTTTTCACCTTTGTGCTTAAGCCAAAACCCGGTGCCTGAAATGTTCTTTTGGTTGCCAATGTGATCTACGAATATTGCCCTAAGGCGGCAAACATCGAACGCAACGCCTTGATTAATTCCACTCATCCCCGCACTCCCTTGAAGATCAACGCTTAGCTCACCCGACGAAAACCGCAAAGCGGTTTGTCGGGTGAAGCGCCGTGTTATGTGTTTTTCCTTAAAAGACCACGCTCACCAGCAAACCATTTTCCCCAAAACAAATAGGCGTCTATCGCGCCAGAACATACGGCAATTCTTTCTCCATGCTTTGAAACAAAATACCACTCAGGCAAGTCTGCACCAGCTTGCGGCTGGTCATCGTTTCTTCTTTTCCTGGTTGTGTAATTTTGGTCAAGCTTGGATTCGTGTTTAATATCGTTTGAGAATTCCCTAACTGCATTTAGCGCAGACCCTTCAGATGGGTAATGTTTAGTAACTTCTGCTATTAGAGCACGAGCACATTTATACTGAAGCTTATGGGCCACCTTGTCTGCCTGGTGATTGAGCGTCAGGCAAAGATTGACCATCTTTCTAAATACTCGTACCAGCTTGTCTCTTCCGCATTCTTCATCAGATTGATAGTCCCAATAAAACTCACGAAAATTAGGGTCCACTAATTCCCGGAAGAAGCCAAGTGCATCATCAAAATTCAAATTTCCCACCGGGCCTCCTGCACACATAACGATGATTAGACGGCCATATGACTGATATCACGGCCAGCGAATTGTTCCATTCCATAGAAACACCTTTGATTTCTGGCGGTTGCATCCTGCTTTCGTGGGAGCCCTGGGGCGAATATACCGCAAAATAACGGCCTATCAACCCTATCGGTTATTTGACTGATATCCCGTGACATCAGTGGATTCGCCCGGATAATTCAGTCGTCAGAATCAATACATTAAAAGCCACCACGGCATCGGCTACCGATAACTCTTAGATGGCCGCGCCACGCAAGGTATATCTGGAATTGATCAAATTAATGAAGTCTCCTCTGTGGGCAACAGGAGTCGCATGCAGGCATCGACGCACCGAGGGGGTTCGGCTCCTGCAAGAAACAGACTGGGTGGCAGGTAAAGCTGGTTACGTGCGCGGTGTAGTCGGCAGGCGGATGCTGACCAGCAGACCGCCCTCGGGATGGTTCTCTGCGCTGACGCTACCGCCGTGGGCCTGCACGGCGCGTCCGGTGATGGCGAGGCCGAGGCCGTAGCCGCCGCCGGCGCGTTCGCGTGCCTCGCCGACGCGGGTGAAGGGTTCGAACATGCGACTGATGGCTTCCTCCGGTACGCCGCCACCCTGATCGCGCACGGTGATCAGCGCGGCGTTATTCGCGCTGTGCAGTTCGACGGTTACCGTCGTTCCCGGCGCGGTATGGCGCACGGCATTGCGCACGACATTTTCTATGGCGGAGCGCAGCAGCACCGGATCGCCGGACAGGATGGCGGCATCGTTGGCGCCGAGGTCTACGCTGCATCCCCTGGCCTCGGCCTCGAAGTCGGCATCGGTGACGATCTGCTGCATCAGTTCGTGCAGCGCCACCTCACGCCGCTCCAGCACCGACTGCCCCGACTCCAGCCGCGCCAGCGACAGCACGTCGGCGATCAGCGCCTCCAGTTCGTCGGCTTCCTTGGCGATGCGCTGCAATGACTTTTCCTTGTCGCGCTCGGCCAGTTCCAGGGCGATGCGCAGGCGCGCCAGCGGCGAGCGCAGTTCGTGGGACACGTCGCGCAGCAGGCGCTTCTGCGCGTCGAGCAGGTCGCGTAGGTGGTCGGTCATCTGATCGAAGTCGCGCGCCAGCGCCTCCACCTCGTCGCCGCCGCTGCGGCCGACGCGCACGGAGAGATCGCCGGCGGCCAGGGCCTGGGCGGCACGGCGCAGACGGCGTAGGCGGCGCGTGAGCAGGGCGGCAAGGCCATAGCTCACCAGCCCGGTCACGGCAGCGGCAATGAGCAGACGCAGCCACCACGGCGTCAGCGGCAGTTGTCCCGGCTCCAGCTCCTGCACCAGAAATGCCGGCGGCTCCACATTTGGCAGCATTGCCGCCAGGATCACGCGGCCCCGTCCGGCGGGATGCACGCCCGGCGTGATGACCTGTGGCATGCGCGGATGACGCGGCATGTGCGGGCGCAGGACCGGCTCGCCATTTTCATCGAGCAGTTGCAGGCGCAGGCTCTCCGGCTGGCTGCGCAGCCAGCGCGCCGCGGCCATCATGCCGCCCTCCTGCCACAGCGCCGCCGCCGTCGCCGCCCTGCTCTCCAGTGTTCGCTGCGCCTCGGCGATCACCTCGCCGCCGAACAGGCGCGACACGCCGAACAGCGTAAAGCCGAGCAGCACCGCGGCCAGCCAGAAGGCGAGGAATATCTTGGTGAACAGGGAATTCATCAGCGCGCCACGTATTGATAGCCGGCGCCGCGCACGGTCTGGATGCGCGCACTGCCATCGGGCAGCGGGCCGAGCTTGCGGCGGATCTGCGCCATGTGGGTTTCGATGCGGCGGTCGAAGGCCTGCAGCGCACGGCCCAGACCGTCCTCGGCCAGCACATCGCGCGGCACCACATGGCCGGCATGGCGCACCAGCAGC
>JANJUO010000412.1 GCA_024710535.1 bacterium | reverse complement strand
GTAAAGACAGCTTGAAAACTTTTTTATGCCTCAAAACATTTGGAATGGTAACTGCAATCGACATTTCAGACAGTGAAATGTTTGACTTAGATATGGAATTCGACTTGGATTCACCAATTTTGAATGAAAACTGGATAGACTCGGACATTATGGCAACTGAATTGATGAAAAACGAAGGATTTAAGTCTTTTGTTGAAGCAAATCCAACATTAGATTTTGGAATGGTTGCTTTATTCAGGAACAATATGAATCCACTTTTGGAAATGGGCAAAGTATTTTGGGGTGCACAATTAGTAAAGGGTAACTTAGTGCAAGCATGCGGAGTTGACATAGAAACCAAAGAAGTATTATGCCAAACTTTTGGAAGTGTAATCGAAATCACTAATGATATGGCAACAGTTTATCCTATTCCGGCAAATCAGATTTTGAATATCAAAATCGGCGAAAATTTCGAAGCAACAAATGCTGAATTGTATGATTTGAGCGGTAAATTGTTATATTCTGCAGGATTGGACGATTTAACAAATAAATTGATTGATATCAATACATCTGAATTACATTCGGGCTCATATATTATTAAATTGCAAATTAATGGTAATTGGGGAATAATGCCAATTGTCATAAACAAATAAATTTGCAAATAAATATAATTAACAAAATTTAAAAAGGGCAATCAATAAAATTGCCTTTTTTGTTTTATATTTTGATAATTCTGACAATCATTTTGTGTGGATGTACATCCGATTCTTGCTCACTTCGATACAAAGCTTCGTTTTTACTCAAAGAGCTGTTTTGTTGTGTGTTAAACTGAAGGAGCAATCCTCGCGTGCATATTGAGTGAATCTATGGAATCTAATGTGATAGAGCAGACAGCAATTTTTTTTATTTGCTAAAATTAATAAATTTTCTGTTTCTCATAAAAAAATCATATCGTTATGAATTAAAATTTCATAATAATTAAAACAATATTAATCATTAATTAACAATTATTTTGTAAATAGTTTTTGATAAATATTAATAAATTCATTAATTTACTTTTTTCTATATGCAATTTTCAAAAAACTCTTTTGAGATTTATATGGTAAATGAAACTGCAAACGCAATGATGAGCGAAACGTGCTCAATTCTACTTAACTTTTTGAACAAAAGTTCAGTTGTTTGGATGAAGTTTAATGATGATGAAAATCTTTCTGCCATATATATATCCGAAAATATTGATTATTATGGATATTCTCAAAAAGATTTTTTGAGTGGAAAAATTAATCTGCTTTCGCGAATATTGGAATCCGATAGAGAGCACTTTCTAATTGAACTTTCAGAAAATAAAAAAGCCAAAAAAGAAAATTTTATTACTGAGTTTAGATTTGTTTCCGATAATGGAAAAACTTTTTGGGTGGAGGCAAGAATTTCTGCAATTTATTCGGGTGAAGATTTTATTGAATTTCAAGCAATTTTCATCGATGTAACTGAAAGAAAGCAAGATCAAATTCTAAAAGAAGTAGTTTACAAAATCTCAAATGCTGTTAACAAAACCACAAAACTCGATGAACTTCTCAACTTCATAAAAGTAATTCTAAATGAATTTATAGATACCAAAAATTTCTTTGTAGCACTTTATAACAAAGAAAAAGATACGCTTACACTACCATTTTTCGTCGATGAAGTTGATAAATTCACTGAATTTCCAGCTCGAAAAACACTTACTTCCTATATAATTAGAAATGATATTTCATTACTTGCAAATAATAAAATCATTGAAAAATTAGAAGAAATTGGCGAAGTGGAGCTTGTTGGTTCTCCATCAAAACTATGGATGGGCGTACCTTTGAAAATTGGGAATGAAATTATTGGTGCATTGGTAACTCAGAGTTATGAAGATGAGAATCTTTATAATGAATATCACTTGGATATTATGAAGTTTGTTTCCGAACAGGTTGCAATTGCAATTCACAGACAGAATTCGGAAGATATTCTACGTCAAAGTGAAGAAAAATACAGATTAATTGTTGAAAATTCACCTTTGGGAATTTTGTTATTCGATGATAAAGGCATTGTTACAGCTACGAATGAAGCACATTCTAAAATTATCGGTGCCTCTCAGAAAGAAATGCTGGGCTTTGATATGATAAATCAATTGAAAGATGGAATTATCAAAGATTTGATTAAGGATGCCCTTGCTGGAACAGCAACTTCTTATGAAGGGGAATATATATCTACTTTAGCAAACAAAAAATCTCTCATCAAACTTGAAACAGTACCGATTAAAAATTTTGAAGAACAGGTAATCGGCGGAATTTCTTTAATTGAAGACATAACCGAACGAAAAGAAGCAGAGCAAGCATTAAAAGATAGCGAGCAAAAGTTATCTTCGATCTTCAATAATGCAATTGCCGGAATTTGTATTCTTGATTTGAATGGAAAATACAAGTATTACAATTCGCATTTTGCAGAAATGCTTGGCTATGAGCCAGATGAGATGCAAGATTTTGGATATTTGGATATTACATTTAATTTAGATGTTGAAAAAAGTATTCAAGGATTCAACAAAATTATCAACAAAGAAGAAAATAGGGCAAGACTCGAAAAAAGATATGTCCGAAAGGACGGTACAGTTTTTTGGGTGGACCTATCGGTTGCAGCTACTTACAACGAAAATGGTGATGTTGATTCGATCACAAACATAATTGTTGATATTACAAATAATAAAAATACAGAGCAAAAAAATCTTGAAATTAATAAGCAACTACAAGAAATAAATGCTACAAAAGACAAATTTTTCTCAATAATTTCTCATGATTTAAGAAATAATTTGGGTTCGTTTAGAAATGTAACTCAACTTCTTCTTGAAAATTACGAATTTTTCTCTAAAGAAGAAATGAAAGAATCTCTATCTTTGATAAATTCTACATCCAAAAAAGTATATAACCTTCTTGAGAATTTGCTTGAATGGTCGCGCTCTCAAACCGGCAGAATTCCATTCAATCCGGAGCCGTTCAACTTATATCTGAGTGTAAATAACATTGTTGGTTTGATGAAAACTAATGCAAAACTCAAAGAAATCGAACTTGTTTCGGAAGTTCCAGAATTTAGTTATGTTTATGCTGATGTTAATATGATTAATACAGTTTTGCGAAATCTCGTTACAAATGCAATTAAATTTACTCCGCAAAATGGAAAAATAACAATAATCTCCACTCATTTCGAAGATAAAGTTATTATTTGTGTGAAAGATACAGGAGTTGGAATCTCCCAAAAAAGCATAGATAAATTGTTCCGTATTGACGAAAATCTTACAACAATTGGAACAGCAAATGAGCAAGGATCTGGCTTAGGATTAATTCTGTGTCGTGAATTTGTTGAAAAGAATAATGGAAAAATCTGGGCTGAAAGCGAAATAGGTGTTGGTAGTACATTTAGTTTTTCATTACCATTTTATGACAATGAATAAGATTTTCTAAATTTTTCAATTAGAAAAAAAATAACAAATACCATAATTCAAAAATCTTGCTTAAGGTCAATTTCGCAAAAATCCATATTGTATAGCTATCATTGCTCCCAAGAATCTTGTTTCGAAGTTTTCATTGGCAAAGAATTCAAGCCCCAGCCCCAAACCTTTGAAAATCTTTAATGAAATCTGCAAATCAACCGAAATGCCGGCTGTATAGTATTCTACTTTTTCATATACACTTTGATGAATAATATTGCCATTAAATTCAAATTGATTATCGCCAAGATATTTGCCGTGATTAATGCCATAAACAAAACTAATGCCACCTGTAAAGGATACAGCAACATAATCAGATGCGGTTGAGACCAATCCATACATAAAGGCAAGCTCTTTTGCTTCGAGTTCGGGCTTGCTTTGATAAATATCATTTTTGAACGCCCCAACTTCCAAGAATCGAAGATTCCAAAGATTGAATCCATTTTGCTTGTTCAAACTCAAACTGAATGCTGTTTCGTAAGATCCACCTCCACCGGCAATATTTATCCAAAGAAAATTATGCTTTTTGGTAGAGTCTGATTCTGCAAGAAGATTTGAAAGTGAAGAAATCAACAAAATTATTAGCATTAATGGTTTTTTGAAAGAAATTAATTGCATCATATCACCAATCAAGTTACATAAAAATCTAAACAAACAATAAATATGCCAAAACTGTTTTTTATTGAATTATAAGGAATTATTGAAATTTATGTACTAATAATTCCACAAAAAAATAGGTAAGTGTACATATTAATTTGCAGGAAATCAATGAATAATTACCCCTCAGAAAAATATTCAGAAAAAGTAAATATTATTAATGAGCCAATGTAATTATGTTGCACATTCAAAAATGAAAATATGCATTTCTACTCTTTCTTTTTTCTAGGAATGGATTTACAACAAAAAAATCCATCTTTTTTATAAAAAAATGTTGGCATCTAAATTTTTGGCACACAAAATGATAAATTAGAATTGATTTTGTTTAAATGTTGAATAATGGATTTTAAGATGTTAGTAACCGAAACTTATTCTGATAATGAAATACTATTTCATAGCCGGACTGCCGAAAATAACATAAATAAATCAAAGAAAATTAACCTTACAAGAATAGAAATACCTTATAGAAATCTTGAATTATTAGAAGATGGATTAGATTTGAATGAAACTTTGATAGATTGTCCAAATTCTACTTTTTTGATAAGAGTTTCCGGAGATTCAATGCAGAATGCGGGAATAAATGATGGAGATATTTTACTTGTTGACCGCTCCAAACAGCCCAAACACGGAAATATTATCATTGCTTCTATAAATAAAAATCTCACAGTTAAGAGACTTAATTATTCTTATAAAGAAACTTTGCTTTTAGCAGAAAATGATAATTATCTCCCTATTTTTATCAGACCTTCAGACCGGTTTGAGATTTGGGGAGTGGCAACAATGGTAATAAAAAGTTTGTAGTCGCAGAGCGATTATCGGAGGAACGCCCTCCTTGATGTTCCGCTTTCTCCCCCCGAAAGCGGAATATTTTTTTAGCAAAAAAAATCCGGCTTCATAAGACAACCGGATATTTGTTTTTGTGGAGTTCTCGAAATTTTATTTAATCTTCTTCAATACAGATTTCATTTTTTGAAATTGAAATAGTAGTTCTGATTAATAGAAAAATTGCAATCATACTAACAATAGTTAGTATCACTTTTGCAATTAAAGCATAAAAATCTATTTGAGTTTCGTGATACATTAATATGCTGGCGATAGAGATTGCGGCAAGTGGAAATGAATATGCCCACCATGATAAGTAAAATTTAATACTTTTATATATTTTGAATTGAGCAAACAATAGAATTACAAAAAATAAACCCATATAATACAGCATTTTTGCAAAATTATCAATTCCACCTGTTAGTTTCACATAAGAAACAAATGCCACAGACGGGGGTGCAATCAAGATGAATAATGTAGGAACTATCTTATCTGTCAATGGATTATGAAATATAATTCTATTAAAAAATATAATCAATAATATAAGCCAAAACAAAATTCCCACACTAAAAAAATACCAAGAAATTTCTGAATGAAAATGATTGATTCCGGAAATTGGTACAATCAAATTACCCACCGCTGGTATGAACCATGCCGGATTTTTGTGCTTCAACTCAAATTTTGTGTGCTGAACCCATATAGAAATTATAGTAATCGTAAAAATGAATTGCAAAATAGTTCCAACAATCCATAAATATTTTGATATATCAGGACTTAAACTCATAAATGCAATACTTAAGAGTAAAATACTAATTGAAAAAGCTGGGAAGAAATTTAATTTAATTGGGTGATTGAATTCACTTTTTACACTTTTAAAATCAATTTTAATCTTAAAAAAATAAAGTAAACTGATTATTCCAAATAGAATAATGGTCAAGCCCAGCAAATAAGGGCTTATTGTAAATGGTAATTTCAATATCTGCTCAGCTCTTTGATATGCAATAGTGATTCCACTCATGCCTAATATCACAGAGAAGAACGATACCGGAAAATT
>JANJUO010000392.1 GCA_024710535.1 bacterium | reverse complement strand
TATTTTCGAAGCAAAACTTTTAAAACCAATAATTTCAATATCGCTTAAATACATTTAATTTCCGTAGTGAATTTACTTTTTAATAATTTCGTATTCAGTTTTTGTATCTTTAATAATATATCCTTTTTCATCTATTGCCTTTCTTAATTCGTCAGCCAATTGAAAATTTCTTTCCGCTTTTGCATTCCATCTTTGTGCCGCAAGTTCGGTAATTTCTGCAGGAATATCAATAATTTCAATAGGACGCTCACCAAAATCCCAAATTCCAAAAATATGATTAATATCATTCATAAGAGCAAGTAATTCAATTCTTGAAGATTCGGAAACTGATTTTGGATTTGTGCTATTTATCAATCCAAACAATCCTGCTAATGCTTTTGGAGTATGAAAATCATTTGCTAATTCTTCAAAAATATTCAATTTCACCTTTTCAACATCGACATTATCACCGTCTTTATTATCAGATTCGAGCAAATCATAAATAAAATCCTGAACTCGTTTTCTTGCTTTTTTGGCCGATTCAATTCCTTGGAATGTAAAGTTGAATTTGGTAGAATAATGAGCAGATAGCATCGAAAATCTTATATCAAGCGGATCTATCCCCTTGCTTTCCAAATCTCTAAGAGTAAAGAAATTGCCCGCAGATTTGGACATTTTTTCGCCTTCAACTTCCAAAAATTCATTATGAAGCCAATATTTTGTTGGTTCAATTCCATAGCCGGCTTTGCTTTGAGCAATTTCATCTTCATGATGAGGAAATTTCAAATCAATTCCACCTGTATGAATATCGAATGGCAGTCCGAAGAGTTCATATTCCATTGCTGAGCATTCAATATGCCAACCTGGTCTTCCCGGACACGATACACCATCAATTTCAAATTCCCAAAATGGTTCGTTCTCTTTTAGAGCTTTCCACAAAACAAAATCGCTTGCATTTTCTTTTTCATATTCATCAGAGTCAACTCTTGAACCGGCTCTGAAATTATCAAAATCAATTTTGAATAATTTCCCATAAACATCATCTTTTCTCCATTTATTCACATCAAAATAAACAGAGCCCTCTGAGATATATGCATAACCGTTTTTGTGAATTTTACGAATCAATTCCTGCATTTCATCAATAAAATCGGTGGCGCAAGGTAATGCAAAAAAATGCTCAACATCGATACCCAATTTTCCAATGTCATCAAGAAAAGAATCTTGATAAAACTCTGTCAATTTCTTCAAATTATCTTTAGGTTCATCGGTTTGCTCGCCCATATCATTCAGCCAAGCAGGAGAATTTTTGGCGCTGTCGCGTATTGTTTTGTCATCTATATCGGTAATATTCATCACCCAACTAACGTCATATTTACCAACAACGCGAAGCACTCTTTGCACCAAATCAGCAAATAAAAATGAACGCATATTTCCAATATGAGCGTAATTATAAACAGTTGGACCACATGAATACATTTTCACTTCATTCTCTCTGACTGGACTAAGCTCTTCCAACTGTTTGTTTAAAGAATTATATACTGAAATTTTCATTGATAATTTCCATTGTTACATTTATACACACTTACAAATATACGGCTTGATTAATTCATAATCAAAATCAACAGAAAATAACAACAAAAAAATCTTAATTTCAATAGACTGTCATTCCTATCCTAATTTGAAAAATCTATACAATTAACAAAGTTAGTTAATTTATGAATTCATAACTGCGCTTGGAATGACGGTAGGCAGAAAGACATCCGATGTTTCTTTTTTAATCGCCACAACTCCTTAATCAGATTCATCATATTTTTTGGCAAAACATCGGATGACTGGGGAAGCACCTTTGAATAAGACATCCGATGTTTCTTTTTTAATCGCCACAACTCCAAAATCAGATTCATCATATTTTTGGCAAAACATCGGATGTCTGGGATTTAGTTTGTTCGTTTCGATACGCACTTCGTGCTACTCAACGAACGAGATTTTTACGCTCATTGAGTAGAAACTTTAGTTTCATATCGAAATGAGCGTAATTCAAAAGACATCCGATGTTTGTGTTATAATCGCCACAACTCCAAAATCAGATTCATCATATTTTTGGCAAAACATCGGATGTCTGGAAAAGCACCTTTGAATAAGACATCAGATGTTTCTTTTACAATCGCCACAACTCATAAATCAGACACATCATATTTTTTTGCAAAACATCGGATGTCTGGGGAAGCACCTTTGAATAAGACATCCGATGTTTCTTTTACAATCGCCACAACTCCTTAATCAGATTCATCATATTTTTTGCAAAACATCGGATGTCTGGGAAAGGCACCTTTAATACTCGTAATTAAGCATTGGCTTAGTTGCCAAAAAAATACCACATATTCAAAAGCAGGTTGGTATTATTTACTCTTTGCCTTTCTCATTCTGCCATAAGCATCTGCCATTATTATGGCATCCATCACTTTTTTCGGAGTGATTTCGCCAGCTTCGTGATGGATTGCTTGATCAGGTTCGCAAGATTTTTCGGCAACCTTTTTCAAATCAATTTCATTAATTTCGCTTATTCCAATTTCTGCTAAAGTGGTTGGCAATCCCACCAATTCACAAAAACTATAAACTTCATCTATTTCCGAAGTTTCTGCTGAAATCAAATGTAGTTGCGTCAATGTTCCAAAAGCAACTTTTTCTCCATGAAAATAAGGATGCGTTTGTGCTAATGCAGTTAATCCATTATGAATAGCGTGTGCGGCGGCAATTCCGCTACTCTCGAAACCGATTCCGCTAAGCAAAATATTTGCCTCTGTTATATTGGTCAAAGCGGGTGTAACAATATGTTTCTCACAAGCAATTTTTGCCTGTAAGCCATATTTCAATAAAGTATCATAGCACAATTTGGCAATATTCAAGCCGGTCAGAGTGCTCATACCGCCACATTCATTCACAGATTGTGTGCGATGGCATGAACGAGCTTCGAAATAAGTGGCAAGCGCATCTCCCATACCTGCAACGAGTAATCGAACGGGCGAATTTGCAATTATATCCAAATCGACAAGAACAGCGGCAGGATTTCTTTTTTGATAAAGCACTGCTTCGAATTCACCTAATTCAGTATAAGTAACCGCACATCCACTGCATGGATCATCCGATGAGGCTACTGTTGGGATGATTATCACTTCAATTTTGGCTCGATCAGCAGAAATTTTTGCGGTATCGATAACTTTTCCGCCACCCATTCCAACAACAACATCAATTTCATTATCTTCGATAATTCTCGCTATACGATCTAACTCTTGCTCTGTACATTCGCCATTAAATAATTCAATCAAAGCATTATTTTGAAGTTCATCTCTGAAGAATTTTGGCAAAATCTCATTTTTTACCGATTTTGAGGCAAGTATCATTCCATTTTTGCCTAAAGATTTTATCAATAGCGGTAATTCGTTGATTGCGCCAGCTCCTTGAATATATTGACCTGGAAAAACTGCTTTTTGCATCATAACTCACCTTTAATGTTAATCAATTATAATGGATATTTAACCACCAGTTGAAAAAGTAGAATCTAACATTTTTCAATTATTCAAACTAAACCAAAATGTTGTTCCTTTGCCAACTTCACTTTCCAAGCCAATTTTTCCGCCAAGCAAATCCACTAATCCCTTGCAAATTGCCAAACCCAAACCGGCTCCTTCATAATTTCTTGAAATTGATAAATCTGCCTGCATAAATTCATCAAAAATTGTAGATTGAATTTCTGTCGGAATACCAACTCCCGTATCTTTCACATAGAAATAATGATGGTTTTCGTGCATATTGCATCCAAATTCTATGGTGCCAACATTTGTAAATTTTATTGCATTGCTAATTAAATTCGATAAAATTATTATCAATTTTGCTTCATCACTTTTGATTATCGAATTATTAAAATTAGCAATTCCTTTGAATGTTAATTTCAAATTTTGGTCTATTGCAATAGAATTGAATGAACTATACAATTTCTCCAAAAGTGAATTCACAGAAAATTCAGAAATATTTAAATTAACTTGACCGGTAG
>JANJUO010000358.1 GCA_024710535.1 bacterium | reverse complement strand
AAGCGGCATCACATCAATTTATTATGATGAAACCAGGAAGAAGAAACGTTATGCCTATACAAGAGATGAGGGCTTAGTTTTGGACGTTTTCAAAGAGCCAAAATTATTAACTGAAGTTCTCATTGGCGATATGGCAATTGGTCATAACCGCTATTCAACAACCGGTTCATCAACGAAAGCAAATATTCAACCCTTTAATATGATTTATAATGATGGCATTCTTGCTCTTGCTCATAATGGAAATCTTACAAATACAAAAACTTTGCGTCAAATGCTGATAGATGAAGGTGCCATTTTTCAGACTACAACAGACTCTGAATTATTCCTGCACTTGATTGCAAGAAGCAAACAGCCAAATAGAATTGACAGAATTAGAGCGGCAATCAAATTGGCAAAGGGCGCCTATTCGCTTGTAATTGCAACTGATGATGAACTTATTGCGGCAAGAGATCCAAATGGAGTTCGCCCTTTGAGCATTGGCAGAATTCCAAACGGAGATAAATTTGCTTATATCGTTGCCTCCGAAACTGCCGGTTTTGATATAATTGGTGCAGAATACATTCGCTCAGTTCATCATAATGAAATTGTTGTGATTGACAAACATACCATTGAAACCGGTGAAATCAAATCATATAATGTGATTGACGAAACTCCCGAAGCAAAGCATTGTATTTTTGAATATATTTATTTTGCGCGACCTGACAGCAGAATTTTTGGGCATAGCGTTGATAAAGTTCGTAGAAAATTAGGAAAAAGTCTTGCCGAAGAAAGTCCTGTTATCGATCCAACCGATAAAGTGCGTGCAATTCCAGTTCCCGATAGTGCAAATACAGCAACAATAGGATTTGCAAGAGTTAATAATCAAAAAAATTCTCCGACAGTGTTCGAACTCGGGCTTATTAGAAGTCATTATGTTGGCAGAACTTTTATTGCTCCCGGACAAAATAATCGCGAATTTAAAGTTAAGGCAAAATTCAACACTGTTAAAGGCGTAATTGCAGGTAGAACAGTTGTAATGGTGGATGATTCTATTGTTCGAGGAACAACTTCAAAGGCGCTTGTTCAATTAATTAGAGATGCAAAGCCAAAAGAATTACACTTCAGAGTGTCGTCTCCGCCAATTAAATATCCTTGTTATTACGGAATGGATTTTCCAAATAGCAATGAATTAATTGCAAATGACTATAAATCCGAAAAAGAAATCGGCGAATTTATGGGAGTGGATTCATTGCATTATTTATCTGAAGAAAAATTGATGGAATCGGTACCGCAAGATCCAGGTATTGGCTATTGTACAGCGTGCTTTACAGGTGTTTATCCAATTGAAATCGAAAAAGGAAATATTAAATCAAATACAAATGACTAAAATGAAAATTGTATATTTGAATTCGCCTTTCGATGCCTCCGACTATAATTTTAGTTTTGGAGTAGGATGGATTTTGGTGAATCAATTTCGAAAATTTGGTATTGAAGTGGAATTAGTGGGTCCTTACAACGAAAAATTCGTATTTTTTAATAAAGTAAGGCAAAAAATTACGCCCATATTAACAGGAAAAAAATATTTCCGCGCCCGAGATATTAATATATTGAAAGAAATTAGCAATTCGATCAATCGAGATTTGGAAAACATCGATTATGATGCAATTTTTTCTTATGGAACATTGCTCGTTTCGGAATTAAAAAGCACAAAGCCAATAATAATTTTCACTGACGCAATTTTTGAAAGTTTGAAAGATTTTTATAAAGATTATTCGAATCTTACTGCGAGCAATCAAAGAGATAGTCGTATTATCGAAGAGAGAGCATTTGCAAAAGCATCCAAAGTGATATTCACATCACAATGGGCAAAAGACGAAATGCTGAAATTCTATAATTTCAAAGCTGACGATATTTCGGTGGCACCATTTGGTCCATTAATCGAAATAAAGCATACAAAAGAAGAGGTTTTCAAGAATATTGAGAATAAGAAATTCGATAAAATCAGACTGCTTTTTTTGGGAGCAGATTGGGAACGCAAGGGCGGTGATTATGCATATCAACTTACAAAAGAAATCACCCAAAAGGGCTATCAATGCGAATTGAATGTGGTTGGTATTCCGCAGGAAATTGTAAAAAGCGATGATATTTTGATAAATCACGGATATTTGAAAAAGAGTATTCCGGAACAATATGAAAAATTTATGGATATTATTCGTAATGCCCATTTTATTGTTTTGCCAACTCGGGCTGATACTTTTGGAATAGTCTTTTGTGAATCGAATTCTTATGGATTACCTGCAATTGCATCAAAAGTTGGGGGAGTACCAGAGGCAGTAATTAATGGAAAAAATGGCTTTGTATATGATTTCCCCGAAGAAACAACAATTGCCGCAGAAACAATAATCTCCTATTTCAAAAATAAAGAAAAATATGATGCTCTTTGCAAATCGTCATATTCAGAATACGAGAACAGATTGAATTGGGATTATGCAATTAAAATAATCATTAAGGAAATCGAAAAGGCAGTAAATAAACAGTAAAAATCAACACATTTTGTTAAATTACTGTAACAATATATATTTTAATTCGTATATAATTTTTTATAATTTTACAAAATCTAAATTATTAGGGTTTTTGATATGAAACGAGTAAATGCAATTTTTTTAATAATTGCGATGATGTTCGGCATACTTTTGTCAGCAAATGCACAAACATCACAATGGAAATTAACAGATAAGATTCCGTTAAATCCAAAAGTAAAAACAGGCACACTCTCCAATGGCTTAACTTATTACATAATGAATAATAAGAAGCCCGAAAATC
>JANJUO010000517.1 GCA_024710535.1 bacterium | reverse complement strand
TGTGTATGGAAGATGATTTTACGGTTGCAAGCTCTTCTTCTTCTCCAACAGTAACCAACATATCACGCAATCGGTTAATTTCATGAATTTTGTTTTTCCTTTCAGAAACACAACCGTATTTCGGGAGCATTACTCTAATATCATTGCCCTGCTCTTTGATAGCAAGTGTCAATGAATAAGCAACATCTCCAATACCACTTTCTTTTGCAAATGGAAATACCTCACTCGACACATACAAAACGCTGACTGATTTTGCCATTTTACATTCATCCAATTTATTTTATATTCTTCTCAACTTACAAAAATACGTAATTTCTACGAAAATATTGATGTGTTATAATTAAATAAATCAAAATGTTAATAAGTTTTGCCTAAATATCTAACAGAACTTTTTAAGCAATTAATTTTCTGTAACTACTCACCCGATTTGTAAATTTTTGAGGTCTTTTTCTTTAAGAGAAATAATGCTTCATTTTATCGAATTAAAATTATTACATAATGAAGATTCCTTGAAAATCCAGATAGGGAATTTCAAGGAAATTAATTATTTATATAATTATCAAAAACAAAATTTACAGAAATCGTAAATTTTTTTAATTTGGCTGAGTAGTTACACTGATTGAAATAAAAATTCGAATAATTAGTTAAGCAAATTAAATAAAAAACTATTATTTTTGCAATGATGAATTATTGAACTTAAAGAAATTAAATGAAAAATTTATTGGTAATTGCATATTATTTTCCTCCGTCAGGCGGTCCCGGCGTGCAAAGAGTGCTTAAGCATATTAAATATTTGCCGGAATTTGGCTGGAATCCAATTGTCTTGACTGTTTCAAATGGCACATTTCCGGCAAGAGACGAATCACTCTTTGCTGAGATTCCTGAGGGAACAATTGTTGAGCGAACCACAATTTATGAGCCATATACAATCTATCGAAAATTAACCGGGAAAAAGCCGGGTACGGCAATTGATGTTAATAATATTAAAAAAGAAGGGCAGAAATTAGCTTGGCGAGATAGAATTTCCGAATTTATCAGAGCTACTTTTTTCATTCCGGATGCAAGAATTGGCTGGATCCTGACAGCAAACAAGGCGGCAGAGGAATTGGTTCGCAAGTATGATATTCAGGCAGTTTATAGTTCTTCGCCACCATATACTTGTTCGTTGATTGGGAAACATGTTCAGAAAAAATGCAAATTGCCTTGGGTAGCAGGATTTAGAGATCCATGGACAAAATTTTTGACCACTCCCAAAAGGTGGTTTCTCCCCGGAATGATTGATCGGTATTTAGAGCATTCTGTTTTCAAAAATGCCAATGCTGTGGAATGTGCTTGGGAAGGAATTATCAAAGACGCACTGGGCAAATATCCAACGCTTGAGTCGGGTAAGTTTTTTCATGTTCCAAACGGATTCGATTCATCCGATTTTCCAAATGAAAAATATACTCCAAATGAAAAATTCACAATAACATATACCGGCTCGATGTATGGCAGAAGAAATCCTGAGAGTTTTTTCAAGGCAATTCAATTGCTTATTGATAGAAAATTTATTGATAAAGATAAAATAAAACTCAGATTTGTTGGGCGTTTTGGCAATGAAGTTCACGAAATGTTTGATAATGCCGAATTCAAGTCATCAATTGAAATAATCGGCTATGTTACTCATCATGAATCAATTGCATTCTTGCTGAAATCCGAAGCATTATTGCTCGTTGTTGATGAAGCAAAAGAAAGCGAGGAAATAGTTCCCGGAAAAGTGTATGAATATGTTGGAGTTAAGCGTCCAATAATTGCTATTGCTCCGCAAAATAGCGCAATTGCCGAATTGATAAAAGAGACAAATTCAGGAAAAATTGCCCATCAAAGCGAAGTTGAATTAATTGCAAATAATGTTTTGGAATTTTATAACGATTGGAATGCAGGAACAAATAATTATCAGCCAAATATCAAGTCAATAAATAATTATGAAAGAAGAAATGCGTCCAAACAACTTGCTCAATTGCTAAATAATTTTGGGAAATAAAAAATCAATGAAAAATACGATTTGCTTTGATTGTGGCTCAAGCCAAATTAAATATATCATTTTGTCTGAAAATTCAAGAAATGGAATTATCCGAAATAATTATGAGAATGAAATAAATAAATTAATAAGCTCAGAAAAATTCAATAAAATTATCTTTACCGGCTCACAAGCAAAGAAATATTCAGCCGGATACGATTCGGTTATTCTTGACGAACTCAAATCAATTGGAAATTTGATTAAGTATTTGGGATATGATAACGGGTTGGTGATAAATATCGGAACGGGAACATCGTTTGTAAAATATGATAATGGAATTGTAACTCATTTGATTGGATCAGGACTTGGCGGCGGAACTTATGCCGGACTATCTCAGAGATTGTTGCATACAAGCGACTTATCGAAGGTAGAAGATATTGCATACAATGGAGATCTATCGCATATCAATACTCAAATACGAGATATTGAATATGAAGAAAAAAGTTGGTTTCAGGGCGATTTAACAGTGGCAAATTTCAGCAAGCAAGGAATGGAAAAGTCGGATATTGCAATTGGAATTCATAGCATAATTGCGGAGCCGATAATGTCGATTTTGAAATCACTTACAATTGCTAATCATTTTGAATTGATTATTTTTAGCGGAGGAATGATAAATAATGCGTTATTCCGCTCATTTCTAACGAAATATTCAGATATATTCAGTATAAATTCTGCATTTCTCGAAAATCCTGACTTTGGCACTTGTTATGGTGCAATAGTTCTTGCGGAATCAATGGAAAAATAAAAAAAATCTACCATTATTTAGTGTTCTTGAAAATTATCAATTCAAAAAATAATGGTAGAAATAATATTAAAAAGTATTAATTCTTTATGAAACTTAATTTTTGTCCATTAATTTCAACAAAATAAACACCGGAAACCAATTCCTGAATATTGATTCTGCAAATATCCGAACTGCCTGCCGGAGGCATAGAAATCAATAATTCACCATAGATATTATAAATATTAATTTCGCCATTAATTGCCGAATTCATAGATATATCAATAAAATCGCTTGATGGATTTGGAAATACTTTCAAATTTGGAACTTGTGATTCTGCAACATCACTCATTCCTTCTTTTACCCAATTAACAATGTCATTATGTAGGGGGCTGGTTTGAGAGCCATAAATTCCTACTAATTGACCAGTTTTGCTGATTAGATATTTTTGAAAATTCCACATTACCTCCTGATTGGCTACTCCATTTTTTGTTTTTAATGTAAGCCATTGATAAACTGGATGCTTATCCGCCCCAACCACTGATATTTTCGACATCATGGTGAAAGTAACATCATACTTTTCGGTGCAAAAATCAATAATATCCTCATCAGTTCCGGGCTCTTGATTGCTGAAATTATTTGCAGGGAAACCAATTATTTCAAATTCAGCTCCGCCATATTGTTTATAAAGCGATTGAAGCTCGCCATATTGATAAGTATATCCGCAAAAGGATGCAACGTTAACAATCATTAGTTTTTTGCCCTTCAACTCAGAAAAATGCAAAGTATCGCCCTCGATTTTTTTGGCTTTTAGATCATAAAAATTTTCAGCAGAAAAAAGCGAAATTGTCATTGCAAACAAAACAAAAAGTATATATTTTTTCATAAATTATCCAAAAAGTTAAAATTTAACATATTCAAAATTATGTATTATTTGCGTGAATTCAAAACTATTTCTCCAGTTCTGCCGGTTGTTACAATAGGCGCGTTGTATCTCGTCAGTTGTAATAATTGACGGAATAGTAAATCTCGTAGAGATTATTATTATGGTAATCAAAAGATTAACGTAATGTGCAATTATTTCGAAGAGATTAAATTATATAATCGCAATGCGATATTTTTTAGCACTCGTAACGATGCCTCTTGGTTTTGGTAAATGAATATGAAGTCATTTAAGCAGGGGTTTAGTTGTCAGAAAAAAGATAATAAATAAATAAAAAAATCCCCAAAATAATCTACTTTGGAGATTTTATATTTCAATTTCATTCAAATTATTTTAATGCATTCAATCCTTTATCGAGGAATTGAATAAATGCATCTTTATCACGAGTAAATGTATTTGTTCCAACTAATTCTTCTGTTGGTTTCATAATCACGTAAAGCGGTAATTCTATTGAACCGTATCTTTCTTCTTGCAATTTCTTATTTGAAAGATATGGCTCAGAATTTCTGTCAGTGAATAATTTTACTTTTACATATTGGTCCAATCTTGCTTTTACATCGCCAATTGGAAACATTTTTGTTTCCATCCAACGGCAATTTGTGCAGGTAAAGCCTGTGAAATCAACGAAAAGCATTTTGTTTTGCTTTTTTGCTTCCGCAACGGCTTGATTGTAGTCTTTGTACCAATCTGTGAAATCATTATTATTGCTTGATGCAACTGCACCAGCGGTAACTACAGCAGTGGAAGTTGAGCCGGAAATTGCATCATAATCTGGTGGAGGCAAAAATGCATCAAGTTCACCAAGAGGTTTTCCAAAAAGTCCAATTACAAGCCAAACAGTTATTGCAATAAAAATTGTAGCAAAAATTAATCTTGGAGAGCCAACTGTATTTACTGGTGCATCATGATTTAATCTGATTTTTCCAAGAATATATAGAACAATCATTATTCCGCACGCAATCCAAATTGCTAAAAACATTTCTTTTGGAAGAACTCCCCAAGCCCATACTAAGTCTGCATTACTAATGAATTTGATAGCGGCGGCAATTTCCAAAAATCCCATTACAACTTTCACATTGTTCATCCATCCACCGGCTCTCGGCAATTTTGTCATCACTGAAGGGAATAAAGCGAGTAAGAAAAATGGAGCGGCAAATACCCCAGAAAATCCAAGCATACCAATAATTGGATAAAACCATTCGCCACCGCTTGCTGAAATCAATGCTGAGCCAACGAATGGAACGGTACAAGTAAATGAAGTTAAGGAGAATGTCAATCCCATCAATAATACGCTAACTATGCCACTCCCCTGACTTTTTTGGTTTAATTTGTTCATCAATCCTGTTGGTAATTGAATTTCGAAAGCGCCAAATAAATTCAATGCAAAAACAATAAAAATTACTGCAATAAAGAGATTCACCCAGCCATTTGCGGCAAAATCTCTTATTCCGGTTGCACCAAAAATCAAAGCAAGCAAAAATCCCAATGCTGTAAATGTTGCGATAATACCAACTGCATAAATTACAGAATCACGTAAGCCCTTGCCCTCGCCTTTTTCAGCTCTTTTTGTGAAAAATGAAACTGTAATCGGAACCATTGGAAACACGCAAGGAGTAAGCAATGCCAAAGCACCTGCAGTCATTGCAAACCAAAGAAAGCTCCAAACGCCTTCCTGCTTCTTTTGCTCGATTTCCACTTGGCTTTCGGTTACATTTGCGGCTTTCACTTCAGTTTCGGCAGGTTTATTTTCTGCTTTTGCAGTGTTTTCTACTTGTGCAACTGTATCAACAGACGCAGTTTCAGTGCCGTCATCTTTTGATTTGTCAACAACTGCTTTAAAAAATCCATCTGCAGTCTTGGACAATGCTAATTTTATTTTATTTGCAATTAATGCGTCATTCATTTCAAATGGCTTTGCAGAAATCAAAGATTTGAATTCTTCAGGTGGAAGACAACTTGAAGTATCGCATAATTGGATAATATATGAAACATAAATTTTAGATTTTCCAAAATCTACATCTTTCTTTGCTACCACTTTCAAAAGAAATTCTGCCTTTCCTTTGTAGTAATCTATATCTTGCTCAAAGCCTTCATCGTATTTTCTGCCCGGCTTATCTACAAAAAGTGTTTTTACAGTTTCAAAAGAAGTGTTTGGCGTGATACCAATTTCCGAAACAGTTGGTCCTATTCCTTCTGCATTTGTCTGATCTAGAAAGCTATAAGTATAATAATATTTGTTAATATCAATATTGACTTTGATATATGCCTCTTCGCCAGCTTTGAGCATCGTTTTTGATGGTTGAGCAGTCATTTTAAAATGCTTAAAAGTTTCAGCATTCATTGACATTGTGAGAAAAATTGCAAAAATTGCAATAAAAATTCCTAATCTCTTTAGTTTTACCATAATAAAACCTTTATTTAAAACAATATTTCTAATTATTCATATTTCAAAATACTAAATTAATATAATTTTGATAAATAATTGTATAGAATTTAACACAAAAATGAATATATATTAATTTATCGAAAAAAAATTGCAACTTATTAGTTGACTTGTTTTTTGAAAGCCGACAACCATCAAAACCACCGGGCAAAAAATGATATTATTTCGGCAAATTTAAAAAAAGTTCCACTTTTCTAAATGAAAAATGGAACTTTTAGTATTTATTCTGATTTTAATTAATCATTTTCAGGATAAGTTAGCGTGCCGGTGCTATTTATATAAATTTGATAGCCCTGACCAACTTTGATTGTGATTATGTTATTCAAATAAGGCGGTATTCCCATATAAACCTGACCTGAATTATTTTTTGTAATTGTCATTTTTCCCAAACTTGTCAAAGATGTTAATGCTGTAGCAATTGGCATATCTGTAGTTCTCAAATAAGGAAGATAATGCCAGCCGGTTCTTGTAAAGTTGATTGGCGTTTCTTCTGGTATAACAGGTAATCCGGTTACAGCAAGCGTACATACTTCATTTGCATAAACTTGATATGCCTGAGTAACTACCCAATTACCTATATTATTGAAATTATTCGAGCTTAGATAAATACTTCCTGAACTGTTTTTGGCGATAATTATTTTACTGCGAATATCTTGGAATATATCAATCATATTTGGTGTGTTTGGAACTACATTCAATGAAATAAGATTCCAGCCTTTTGTGAGTGGGATATTTTGTGTTTTTTCAACTAAAACTTCTGTTGTAAAATTAAAAACATCGCTAAATGTATAAACATTTTGAGCATTAATTCCTGCAACTTTCCAATAGTATTTTTTGTTGTATTGAAGTTTGCTGGTAAATGTATAAGTATTTGAAGTATAATCAAATTCTTCAATTATTGGGCTTAAGAAATCTTCATTATCATCAACAAGTAATCTATATGTT
>JANJUO010000343.1 GCA_024710535.1 bacterium | reverse complement strand
TTGGAATGATGAAACTGACAAAGAAGCAACGATGGACTATATATTTACTCATCATCGTATGACAAAAATCAATCAAGCAATGCTAGATCAATATCTTGCAAAGGAAGAAGAGTTTATTGGTCTTACAGCTGCAGATATGTTTACGGCAGATATTGAATATGGTCGCTCGGTTTGGACGAAATTCTTTAATGATGGCACTCTCCACATAGAAACTAATGAGAAAAAGTTTAATGGAGAAGAGATGTACGTTCTGGGAGATTATATTTGTCTTTATGATGATTTGGGAAGAATCACAGGACACTTTGGAATTCAAATAGATATAACCAAGCAGAAGAAAGCCGAAGAAGAAATTAAGGCAAGCGAAGAGAAATTCAGTTCATTATTGAACTCTATGTCGGAATTAGTATTCCTCAAGGACACAGATTTGAATTATGTTTTTGCAAATAAAGCACTCGGGGACTTTTTAGGAACGGATAGCAAGTCAGTTATTGGTAAAACAGATTATGATTTTATGGAAGAGTCAAATGCAGAATTTTGTCGCAATTCAGATACCGCAGCTCTGGAGTCAGGAAAGCGTGTAATTTCCATAGAAACAATCGGCAATACAATTTTAGAAACGCACAAGTTTCCAGTACAATTGAGTAAAGATAAAGTTGGTTTGGGCTGTTATATAGTTGATATAACCGAGCGTAAATTAATGGAAGATAAGTTGGTAGAAAGCGATCAATTGCTTAAAAAACTATCTAAGCAGATTCCGGGAGTCATCTATCAGTATCAATTATATCCTGATGGCAGGAATTTCTTCCCGTTCACATCCCAACATATAATGGAAATTTATGAAGTTGATCCAGATCAGATTAGAGAAGATGCGAGTTTTGTTTTCGAAAGAATCCATCCAGATGATGTTGAAGAGGTACGCACTTCAATTATGCACTCTTATGAGTCTTTAACAAATTGGGAATTCAATTATAGAGTGATTTTGCCTTCAAAAGGTACTCGTTGGCTTAATGGCATAGCCAAACCGGAAAAGCAAGAAGACGGAAGCGTTATATGGTATGGTTATATTGCGGACATTACAGACAAAAAGAACGCAGATATAGAGCTTGAGCGTACAAAAGAACAGTTTGCTTTGGCAGTTAAAGGTACCAACGATGGAATATGGGACTGGGACATTCGAACTAACGAGCTTTATCTTTCAGCAAGATGGAAAGAGATTCTGGGATATAAAGATGAAGAGTTAGAAAACAGATTCGAGACTTTTGTTAATAACATTTATCCTTCAGATAAAGAGAGAGTACAGTTGTATGTATCGAAATACCTTCAGAATGAAATAGATGTTTATGAGATCGAATTCCGAATGCTTCATAAGGATGGCTCACCACGCTGGATACTTGCAAAAGGAGAAGCGGTGCGCTCCAATACAGGAATTCCATATCGAATGGCAGGTTCACATAGCGATATTACCGAAAGAAAGATTGCAGAGCAAGAAATTATCGCTACAAAAGAGAAATTAGAACTCTCCTTAGAAAGCGGATACATTGCTTGGTGGATATGGGATTACGAAACAGGTATAGTTACAGCAGACAAGAAAAAGGCTGAAATGATTGGCTATACACAAGAAGAATTTCCAAAATATGTTTATCAAATCACCGAACTTGTTCATCCGGATGATTACGAAGCAATGATGAAAAATATGAGAGACCATTTAACCGGCAAAACTGATGAATATGTTGTTGATTATAGAATCCGAACCAAGCAGGGTGGCTGGAAGTGGTATTTTGATAGAGGAAGAGTTGTAGAATATTCAGCAAATGGAAAACCGAAAAAAATATCAGGCGTGGTTATAGACATCACTGCACGCAAGGAAGTAGAAGCAGAATTAGTAAAAAAATCAAAATTGCAAACTATTTTGATGAATATGGCTTCAAAAAATATCAATATTCCAATTTCAGAATTCGATAATGTTATAAATAAATCTTTATATGAACTTGCTGAATTTGTAAATGCAGATAGAGCATATATTTTCGACTACGATTGGATAGAAAATACTTGCAATAATACTTACGAATGGTGTGCGGAAGGAGTAACTCCACAAATTGATGAACTTCAAGGTGTTCCGCTTGATATGATGGAAGAATGGGTAACAAACCACAAATCAGGCAAAACTATGTACATTTCGAGTGTGCAAGACCTTCCACCTTGTGGAGTGAAAGATATTCTCGAGCCACAAGATGTAAAAAGTTTGATTGCCGTACCGATGATGAACGGTGATGAGTGTATTGGATTTGCAGGATTTGATTCAGTAAAGGAATATCACAATTACACAGAAAGCGAAATGTATCTACTTCAATTATTTTCTCAAATTATAGTAAATCTACAAATGAGAAAAGTAGGAGAGGAGAGTTTGATATTAGCAAGAAGCGAAGCCGAAAAAGCAAACAAAGCAAAATCAGAATTTTTGGCAAATATGAGCCACGAAATTCGCACACCAATGAATTCCATTCTTGGATTTAGTGAAGTGATGCTAAATACCGTAACAGATG
>JANJUO010000322.1 GCA_024710535.1 bacterium | reverse complement strand
GGTTGGCACAGAAGACCAGGGTCTTCTCGCGCTGATCGATCATGCCGAGGAAAGTCCGCACCCTGAAGCGCTCGCGCGCCTCGATCTCGATGATGCGGTTGAAGTCCTCCTCCTCGTAACGGCGCCCCTCCTCCAGTTCGCCCTCGATGATGGTGTCGTCGGAGGTGTAGACATAGTCGTCGAGGGTAGTGGCGATCTGCCGCACCTTGAAGGGTGTCAGATAGCCGTCGTTGATGCCTTCCTTGAGTGAGTAGATGTAAACCGGCTCGCCGAAGTAGCGGTAGGTGTCGGCATTCAGTTTGCGCTTCGGCGTGGCGGTGAGGCCGAGCTGCACCGCCGGGGCGAAGTAGTCGAGGATGCCGCGCCAGGTGCTTTCGTCGTTGGCGCCGCCGCGATGGCACTCGTCGATGACGATGAAGTCGAAGAAGTCGCGCGGGTAGTCGCCAAAGTTGGGGGTCGGGTTGCCCTCGCTGTCCGTGCCCGACATAAAGGTCTGGAAGATGGTGAAGAAGATGCTGCCGTTCTTCGGCACCCGGCCCTTCTTGCGGATCTCGTCCGGGGCGATGCGCACCAGCGCATCGTCGGGGAAGGCGGAGAAGGCGTTGTAGGCCTGGTCGGCGAGGATGTTGCGGTCGGCAAGGAAGAGGACGCGCGGGCGGCGGCTCGGTTCGGTGTCTGCCCGCCAGTACTTCACGTTCCAGCGGCTGTGGAACAGTTTCCAGGCGAGCTGAAAGGCGATGGCGGTCTTGCCGGTGCCGGTGGCCAGAGTGAGTAGGATGCGATCTTTATTATCGGCAATCGCCTCCAGCACTTTCTCTATGGCGTTGTGCTGGTAGTAGCGCGGCTCCCAGGTGCCGCTGCGATCCTCGAAGGGGACGACGGCGAAGCGGTCGCGCCACGGGTTGGGCTTGGCGAAGACAAGGGCCCACAGCTCGTCGGGACCGGGGAAGCGCTCCACCGGCCCCTCGGCGCCGCTCTCCATGTCGATTTGGTAGATGGCGTCGCCGTTGCTGGCGAAGGTGAAACGGGTGCGCAGCTTCCCGGCGTAGGCCTTGGCCTGGGCCACGCCTTCACCGACGGCGAGGCCGCGCCGCTTCGCCTCGATCACCGCCAGCTTCTGGTTGCGGTAGACCAGCACGTAGTCGGCGATATCGGATTTGCCGCGCCGCCCGCCCCCCTGCAGGCGACCCGGCGCGATCACCTCGCGGCGGATACGGCTGCCGTCCACGACGCCCCACCCCGCCGCCTTGAGGGCGGGGTCGATCAGCTCGGCGCGAGTTTCGGCTTCGTTCATCGGTTCATCCCTGAGCGGTGGTCTAGTGCAGCTCTCCGGCGAAGGCCTTTTCGAGGATGGATTGTTTTAAATCGGCTAGTTCATCCAATTTACTTGGATAAATAGCTTCTAACCGTTTAACGCTCGAATAGGCTTTATCCAGAATCTCTACGATCTCTTCCTGCGTTTCTATAGGCATCTTAGGAACAACAATATTTCTAAGGACCTTTAATGAAACAGTCTTTTGAGCGGTTCCTGTTGCTCCATGGTTCGCTTGATTAAACACTATTGGCGACATTAGCAAATAATAAAGCCAGGCACTATTAACCCCTTCTTTAGGACGTATCAAACCAATGTGTCGTTGAAAACAAAAGTCAAAATCATCGGTGATAAGCACAGGTATGCCAAATGAACCTGTTACCGAATAGAGGACATCGCCTCTGATAGGTTTCTTGTTTGGCTTAAGGCCGTGATAGTAATCATCCGGTACTTTGAATGTGTCAGAAAAATCTATCGTATTCGTTCCTTTATCAATATTTGAGATTGTAATAAATGGAACCCCGGTAGGTGACTTGGGCGGTGGAGAATGGTCGCCATCAGTAATGTCAGTTGCCAAATCAGATAAAGTCACTTGCTCGCACCCCTCACCCTTTTCGGCAAAGACCGCTTGCAGGGTGCTTTCAAACAGCTCGCGGGCGTTTTGCAGGTTCTTCTCGGCATTGGCGGTGGCGGTGGCGATGCCCGCAAAGGCCTCGTCCAGAATAGCGACGATACGTTGTTGTTCTGCGAGCTGAGGAATTGGAATGAAGAGTTCACCTAGTTTGCTCGCGTTGACCCCCCCCTGTGCGCTGCCCGACGTTCCATCTTTAATCGACCGCCAATAGCCAGGCGTCTGGAAAAAAAGTGAAATGAACTCCGGCATTAAGCTCTTGTCGAGTAACCGCAACCGAATCAAATAAGAAGCAAACACCGCATCTGGGGGATCGTTAACTAAGAAACTTTTTCCTGTTGTTGCCCCAGTTCGGGCGAAAACAATGTCACCGTTATTCAAACGAAATTTCTGAAAGTCAGCTGGTTCGAGTTTGCAGTATGGAACACTATTCCAATCAACTTTGTCATTTTGGATATCTGTGATACGCAGGAATCTTGGGCCGATTGGCTCATCTGATGCGCTCTGCGTGAAGCCATAGTTAATAGCCGCCAACTCTCCAAGTTTTTTAGTTTTCCAACCTGACTTCACAACAACCCCCGAATTCCTTCCAGAATCTTCGCACTCTCCGCATCGAGCCGCGCCATCTCCTCGATGATCGCCTGCGGTTCACGCAGCACCACTTCGTCGTTGCGGTTG
>JANJUO010000288.1 GCA_024710535.1 bacterium | reverse complement strand
CAACCGCAATAACTCTATCTTCATTTTGCAAAGTAGTTTTTCTTAATGTAACTTCTACAAAAAATAACTGCTCATTTTTCTTCTTTGCAAGCCATTCGAATCTTACTGGATTAAAATGAGAAGTTTGAATATATTCCATAGCTTTTTCTTCAGTATAAGGCGGAATTCCTGCACTAACCATCATTATCTGCTTACCAAGCAATTCTGCTTTATCCTCGAAACCAAACATTTTCAAAGTAGATTCATTCAAATCAACAATATTGCCATTATTTGCATCTTGAATGAAAATACCTTCGGTTGTTGAATTAAAAATCTCCCTAAAATTCTGTTCGCTATGCTCTATTTTTCTTAATTGCTCCCTTTCATAGGTGTTATCACGAATCACCAAAACATAACCACTTAATGTGGAATCTTCATTTTTAATTGGTGCCACACTCATTGAAATCGGAATTCTCAAATTATTTTTTGTAATTAAAATCGTGTTGTCATAAATTTTGATAAATACTTCATTGTTTTCGAAATTTTTAATTAAATTTATTCGCATTTGATTAGATTCATCAACAACAAGCAATATATCATTCAAATTTTTATCAATTACATCTTTTTCTTTAGAATCAATTAATTTTTCTGCAATTCTATTCATACTTGCAATATTGCCATTGATATCTGTTGTGATTACGGCATCACCAATACTGTAAAGTGTGGTTTTGAATAAATTTTTGCTTTTTCTAATTTTTTGAATTGCTTCTTTGCTTTCGAAATGGTCATAAAAAATTTTACCAAGCAGTAGAGTAATTAATGGATAAAATGTCAATACTGTAAATGTTAATAATTTATAAGCTTCTTTTACAAATTTTGATGGTAGTGTCAGCATCAGAATCATCATTACTGAATTCACAAGCAGTCCAAAGAAATATAATTCAATTTTACTCAGATTTCTTTGCTTTTTTTGTGAGAAATAATGGAATACTGCTCCAATCAAAAATGCTGCCGTAATAACCAAAGAGCCAGTTAGAGCACCGCCTCCGCCCAAATACAATCTAAATAGAATTGCAATTACAGAAGCTATCAAGCCCGTTATTGGACCAAAGAATAATGTAGCCAAACTAATAACAATAGAGCGCCCATCAAAGATAATTCCCTCTGTGAGAACAAAAGGATACATCATCCCAATTACGGCAACAATTCCAAACAAAAAGCCCTGAAGTATTTTTCCGGGTTGAGTATTTCGGCTGAATCTATTATCGACAAATCCCGATAAAATCGACAATGCAACCAAAACTGATATATTATATATTAAATTTAATACAATCATTCAAAATCACCAAATAACCAATTACGAAAATAATTAAAAATGTAACTAATCAAAAATTATTTAGAAAATAATTTAAAAATTAATAAAAATATAATGATATATCGAATATTTTTATTAATTTCAAAAATGTTTTTTTGTAAATGTAATTATTTTGATTGATGGAAGTATTTGAACGGGACGTTGAAGTAAAAAATAGGGCTGGATTGCATACCAGACCTGCCGCCGGCTTGGTTAAACTTGCCGCAAAATTCAAATCAGAAATTTTTCTGGTTCGTGATGGATTTATGATAAACGGAAAAAGTATTATAGGGGTGATGACGCTTGCTGCCGAGCAGGGTTGCCAACTGACGCTAAGGGCAGAAGGACCTGATGCAGAAGCGGCGGTAAATGAATTGGTTGGATATTTTGATTCAGGTTTTGGAGAGTTGTAGAAATGGATGGCAGAACCGGTGAAGTTAGTTTGAAAAGTAATACAAATAAGTTGGAGCAGGGAAATTTGAAAGGTATCCCAGCTTCAGCTGGAATAGCAATCGGTCAGGCATTGGTAATTGAGCCGGAAAATATTATTTCTCCGGTTATGATGATTGATAAAAGCTACACCAACGAGGAAATCGAAAAACTAAAATCCGCAATTGCAAATTTGAATGAGGAATTTTCGGAAGTTTTCGATAGAGTTCAGCAGGAATCAAGCAATATTTCTGCTATTCTGGAAACTAATCTATTAATTATCAACGATCCAATACTTTATAAGTCTATCGAAGATAAAATTACAGAGGGATACACTGTGGAAAGTGCAATCTCGATGGAATTTGATAGGCAGAAAAATTTCTTTAAATATTCAAAAGATGAAATTCTAAGAGAACGTGCTGTTGAATTGGAGCACATCAAAAAAAGAATGCTCCAAAACCTACGCCAGCACTGCTTTATTTACGAGAATGCCCGAAATAAAATTGTAGTTGCACAATCTCTCACTCCAACAGATTTAGTGAACTTCCGCGATGTAAACGTGCTTGCCATCATAACCGAAGTTGGTGGAATTGCCTCACACGTTTCGATTTTATCAAGAACTTTTGATATTCCGGCTGTGATTGGCGTAAAAGATGTTGCTCAATTGATCAAAAATGATCAAACTATTATTGTTGACGGCTTTTCCGGAAATTTAATTTGCAATCCGAAGAAATCTGCAATTGCCGATTTTATCAAAAAAAGAGATGAACTTGCTCGACATAAGGAATTGCTTGGCAAACTTGTGAAACTGCCTGCAGAAACTTCCGATAATAAAATGATTGCTCTTAGGGCAAATGTGGATAGAGTTGCAGATATGCAAAATGCAGTTATGGCTGGAGCGGATGGTAGTGGATTGGTTAGAACAGAGAGTTTGATTCTCGCATTGAATCATATTCCTGATGAAGACGAGCAATTAAAATGGTATAAAGAAATTGCTGATATTGCCTATCCGGCTGTTGTTACAATTCGTGCTTTTGACATTGGAAGCGATAAATATACTGAGGGAATTCCGCATCACGAAGATAATCCGGCGCTTGGTTTTCGTGGAATAAGATATTTGCTTTCACGAACAAATCTATTCAAAACGCAAATCAAAGCCGTTTTGAAAGCGTCTGTAAACAAAAATTTGAAATTTATGCTTCCAATGATTACTAATCAAAAAGAAGTTATTTCTGCAAAATCTATAATTGAAGAATGCAAGGCAGAACTGCGCAACGAAGGAATCGGATTTGATAAAAACATACCTATTGGCATTATGATAGAAACTCCCGGTGCCGCTCTTACGGCTCATCAATTGGCGCCATTAGTCGATTTTTTCAGTATTGGAACAAATGACCTAACTCAATATACTCTTGCCTCAGATAGAACGAATGAACTTGTTTCTGATGTTTATGACGCTTTTCATCCCGCAGTTTTGAGATTAGTGAAGTTCGCTGTTGATGCGGCAAATGCAAATAATATTCCAATTGGACTTTGTGGCGAGCTTGCAAGCCATTCTGCGGCAACTGTTTTATTAATTGGTATGGGCGTTAGCGAATTATCTGTTGCCCCATCAGTTATTTTGGAAATGAAGGATAGAATCAGAAAAATCAATTATCAAGATTCATTAAAAATTGCTGAAAGCGTTTTGGAAATGAATAATTCAAGCGATATTCTTTCTGTTTTGGAAAATGATTAATATTTTTAATAACTTATTGAATTTAATATGGATAATGTATATATTATAGATGGAGTCCGAACTGCAATCGGAAAATTCACAGGTACTCTTTCTCCAGTTCGAGCCGATGATTTGGCGGCATTTGTTATGAAAGGATTATTGAATCGTAACGATGATATTCCTGCATCTGATATTGATGATGTTATTTTTGGTTGTGCCAATCAGGCAGGCGAAGATAATCGTAATGTTGCAAGAATGGCTCTGCTTCTTGCAGGAATACCATATACAGTTGCCGGTGAAACCATAAACAGACTTTGTGCCTCGGGTATGAGTGCCGTGATAAATGCATCTCGTGCAATAAAATCAGGCGATGCTGAATTGATTCTTGCAGGTGGCGTGGAATCTATGACTCGCGCACCTTTTGTTATGGCAAAAGCGGAATCACCTTTTAGCCGAAATACTGAAATATACGATACAAGCATTGGTTGGAGATTTATAAACCCAAAAATGCGTGAGTTATATGGTGTGGATTCAATGGGTGAAACTGCAGAAAATCTTGCAGAAATGTATAATATTTCAAGAGAAGAGCAAGATATTTTTGCAGATAATTCTCAAAAAAAAGCTACCAAATCTCGCGAAGAAGGAAGATTTGCAAGTGAAATTCTGCCTTATGAAATTCCACAAAAAAAAGGAACTCCAATAATTTTTGATAAAGATGAATTTATCAAGCCCGAATCATCAGTTCAAATTTTATCGAAATTGAAGCCCGCATTTAAGAAAGATGGATCTGTTACAGCAGGCAATTCGTCCGGTATTAATGATGGAGCGGCTGCCCTTTTGATTGCTTCCGAAAATGCAATGAAAAAATATAATCGCGTACCAAAAGTTAGGATTGT
>JANJUO010000501.1 GCA_024710535.1 bacterium | reverse complement strand
AAAGAGTCATAATCAATTTTATTATGGCTATGCAATATTTGCTATATTATCAACTATTCTATTAATTACATATTCAAATGTTGATATAACCCTTTGGTTCAATACAAAACATACTGAATTATGGAATATTATTTTCATTTTCTTTACAAATTTAGGCGATGGCATTTTATTTGGAACTTTGATTTTCATGCTTGGCTTTTGGAAAATTAAATATCTTATAAATGGATTAATATTTTATATTGCTCCAAATATCATTACACACATAATAAAAATTATATATAATCATCCAAGACCATTAGGGTACTTTGGTCCAGATGTTCTAAATCAAATTGAAGGAGTTGAGCTATATAAAAATTTCAGTTTCCCAAGCGGACATACCACTTCGGGATTTGCAATTTTTATGTTTTTACTTTTCATTTCAAAAAATAGGAACTATGATTTTATATATTTATTTTCTGCTATAATGGTTGGTATTTCAAGAGTATATTTATTGCAACATTTTTATATTGATATATATGTTGCATCAATGATTTCTGTTTTTATTTCAACGTTTGTATTCTATTATCTTGAAAATAATAATAAATTATACAATGCAAAGTGGTATAATTATTCTTTTTATAATAAATTCTTCAATAAAAATGTTTCACGTGAAACAATTTAAAATATGCAAAATACAAGTACAATAGTAGCACTCGCCACGCCGCCTGGAGTTGCTGGATTATCTGTGATTAGATTATCTGGTCTGGATACTTTTTCAATTGCTGATAAATGTTTCAAAGGCAAGATATTGCTTCATGAGGCACAAAGTCACACTATTCATTATGGCAATTTCTCTGATAATAATGAAATAATAGATTATTGTACTGCAAGTATTTTCAGAAGTCCAAATTCATATACTGGAGAGGATGTGATTGAATTTGGAATTCATGGCAATAATCTTTTGGCAAATAGAATTATTGAAGTTTTGGTTAAATATGGTGCTCAATATGCTATGCCGGGCGAATTTACTAAGCGTGCTTTTCTAAATGGCAAAATCAATTTAAATCAAGTTGAAGCAGTTGCCGATTTGATACACTCATTAACAGTTCCTGGAGTTCAAACTGCAGCAAAGCAATTATCTGGTGGTTTTTCTGTAAAACTTGCAGAAATGCGTAAAAAATTACTCGATATTGCCGCTCTATTAGAATTAGAATTGGATTTCTCGGAAGAAGATCTTGAACTAATTCCAAGGAAAAGAATTGAAAGTCAAATAATTGAAGCAATTTCTTTTTGCGAAAAATTGATTAATTCATATTCGGCATCTGAAATTATGCGAAATGGATATTTTGTTGGTATTGCTGGATTTCCTAATTCAGGCAAATCTACTTTGTTTAATGCGATAATTGGAAGAAAAAGAGCAATAGTTAGTCATTTAGAAGGAACAACAAGAGATTACCTTGAAGATAAATTCTATTTTAGTGGGTTTCCAATTACAATTGCAGATACTGCTGGCTTAAGGGAAACAACCAATGAAATAGAAATTGAAGGAATAAAACTTGTTGATTCTGTTTTGGAGCAATCTAATTTGATAATTGTTCTAAATGATATTACTAAAGGAATAGATTATTCAATAAGTCTTTTTGATAGAATTAAAGATAAATATGCTCATTCAAAAGTAATATATATACAAAACAAAGCCGATTTGATTCCAAATCTGCCAATCAACGAATTTAATATTTCATCAAAAAATGATTTAGGTATTGACGAATTACAGAAGTATATTTATAATTTTGCAGTTAACTCTATTGATGGTGTTAGCGATATACTGATAAATAAGCGTCAAACTAATCTACTAATGAATGCAAAAGAAGCATTAAATATCGCTTTAGAAGGTTTACGAAATCAATTTGAAAATGAAATAATTGCAATTGACATTAGAAAAGCTGTAAAGATATTAGGTGAAATTACAGGTGAATCTTGGAATGAAGAAGTTTTAGAACACATTTTTTCACGATTTTGTATTGGTAAATAATAAGAAATGGATAATAAATTCGATGTTATAGTTATTGGAGCTGGTCATGCGGGAATTGAAGCAAGTGCTGTTTCTGCAAAAAAGGGTATGAAAACAGCTCTTTTAACAATGAATAAACATACTATTGGAAAACCATCTTGTAATCCTTCAATTGGTGGTACAGCAAAGGGTCATCTTGTTAAAGAACTTGATGCATTAGGTGGAGTAATGGGGCTTTTTGCGGATAAAGCTGGTTTGCATTTCAAGTTATTAAATAGAAGCAAAGGACCTGCAATTAGATCGCCACGTGCACAAATTGATAAAGATACTTATCCAATTATTGCCTTAGATTACCTTTCAAATTTAACTAATTTGCATATTATAGAATCTACAGCAATAGAAATATTGATTAAAAATGACAAAGTTATTGGTTTGAAAACAAATGAAAACGAAATACTTTATTCTAATGCAATTATTCTGTCAGCCGGTACCTTTCTAAATGGAATGCTTTATACTGGATTAAGCTGTACAAAAGGCGGTAGAGTAGGCGAGCCCCCTTCTGAAAAGATTTCGGATTTATTGAATAGTTATGGTCTTGAAAAAGGAAGGTTGAAAACTGGAACGCCGCCAAGAATTCATAAAGATAGTATTGACTATTCAAAAACAAGAATTGAAGCAGGCGATGAATATCCTGAACCATTTTCACACTTAACTAATACAGTTGAAAATAAAATTGTTTGCTATGGTACAGAAACACATTTACAAACACATGATATATTGAGAGAAGGATTTGATAGATCTCCACTGTTTACTGGGGCTATTTTTGGAACAGGTCCGAGATATTGTCCTTCAATTGAAGATAAAATAAATAGATTTTCTGAAAGAAATTCACATAAAATTCTCTTAGAGCCTGAAGGATTAAATACAAATTCTGTTTATGTTAATGGCTATTCAACAAGTTTACCAGAAGATATTCAAATAAAAGGATTAAAATCAATATCTGGATTAGAAAATTGCGAATTACTTCGTCCGGGCTATGCTATTGAATATGATTTCTTTTTTCCATACCAACTTAATTTTACAATGGAAACCAAAGCTGTAGAAGGTTTATACTTTGCAGGTCAAATAAATGGAACTTCAGGGTATGAAGAAGCCGCTGTTCAAGGATTTGTTGCCGGATTGAATGCGGCATTAAAATTGAAAGGCGAAGATCCTTTTATTTTATCGAGAAGTGAAGCATATATTGGGGTACTAATAGATGATTTGGTAAACAAGAGCACAGAAGAACCGTATCGTATTTTCACGTCTTTAGCTGAATATCGTTTGTTATTAAGACATGATAATGCAGATTTAAGATTAGCAAAATATGGATATAAATATGGTTTGCTTTCGAAGGAATATTATGATTACGTTCAAAATAAACAAAATATTATCACAACTGGCATATTATTTACTAAAAACAACAAAATAAAAATAGATAAAATTAACAAATACTTAGAAACAGTAAATGAAAGCCCTGTGCTTAATTCTACCGATATTAATACATTAACAAAACGTAGCGAGGCAAAATTGTATGATTTGCTTTGTCTGCTTGATAGTGTTGATGACTTTTTAGAAATTCTTCTTAATGACAAAAATATTGTACAGTTAATTCAAACTGAAATAAAATACGAAGGGTATATTGCCAGACAAAACAAAGAAATTGAACAATTTCTAAATAATGAGCATAAATTTATACCAAAAAATATTGATTATCATTCGATTACATCTTTATCTAAGGAAGCAAGAGAAAAACTGTCAAAGATAAAACCAATATCATTAGGGCAAGCATCAAGAATTTCGGGAGTGTCTGCAAGCGACATTTCAATATTATCATTATATATTAAATAATGTTTCACGTGAAACAATTTGAGCATAATTATGAGAAAAATAGCAATTATAGGTGGGAATACAAAAGCAGGTTATGCAATTTCCAAAATTTTATCGAAAGAAATAAAAGTTGAAATATTTAATTTTAATCACATTGATAGTAAACAATATGATAAAATTACCTGGTTTGGAGAAACTATTTTAACAGATATTTTGGATAAAAATAATTTTCGTAAGAAACTTCTATCTATTAAACCTCATTATATTATTAATACACTTGAGTATAATAACATTGAGGATTGTGAAAATAATAAATTAATGGCACGCCAATATAATGTTGAGCTTGTGGAGAATCTTGTTAAAGCTGCTAAAATAGGTGAAAGTTCATTAATACATATTTCCTCATCTAATGTTTTTGACAAATCAATTGGGAATTATTCGGAAACAGATATTCCTACTCCAAATAATTACTATGGTAAAACAAAGTTAGAGGCAGAAAATATTATTAAACCATCATTGCTTAATTATACAATATTAAGAACAAATTATATTTTTGGGCATCCAATATTAAATAATGATTGGTTTGATAACTCTCTTAATGTGTTGAAAAAAGAAAACAAATTAATAGTGTTTGACAATTTGATATTTAATCCATCTTTTAATGACGATATTGCTTGGGCTGTCTTGAATATTATTGAAAAGAGGATTAATGGCGTTTATAATCTTGGAACTAACAATGCAATAAGTCATAAAGACTTTTATGAAAAAGTATGCACAATTTTTGGGCTTGATGTTGAAAAATTAGAAATTAATACACTAACAAAAATTCAAAATCACACACTTTCATTGTTGAAATCAAAATCGGCGTTGAATG
>JANJUO010000498.1 GCA_024710535.1 bacterium | reverse complement strand
GTTCTGCAGTTCCACTCGCTGAAGAATTAGAAATTGAAGTTAAAGGTCGAGACTTAGTTTCCGGTATTCCAAAAGCAATTGTAGTGAGTTCTGTTGATATTCGTGAAGCAATAAGTGAAGTTGTTTCAGAAATTGTTAATGGCGTTCTGAGTTTGCTTGAAAGAACTCCGCCCGAACTTGCGTCAGATATTTATGATAGAGGCATTATGCTTTCAGGTGGCGGTGGTCTATTGAAAGGTTTGGACGAAAGATTAAGAAGAGAAACAAAATTACCTGTTCATATTGCTGAAGATCCTTTGACTGCAGTAGCTCGTGGAACTGGGAAAGTTCTTGAGAATTTGGCAGAATATTCATCAGTTTTAATTAAAAGTAGCCGATATTAATGTAATTATTCATTTTGTGATTATTTTGAGTTGAATTTCAAATGTTATGTAGGATAGAATAGTAAAAAGAAATGTCTGGAGCAAAAAATTTAAAGGAAGCAGAAGTCTGGATTGATAGGGGTGATGAATTCGTTAAAAACGAAGTATGGGATAAAGCAGTTGAATGCTATACCAGAGCCATTGAAATCAATCCAAGGGCATCTTTTGCTTATTTTAAAAGAGGCAATGTTCTTGCTACTTTGAATAGTTACAAAAATGCAATAACAGATTTTAATAACGCAATAATTCTTAATGATAATTTTTCATTTGCATATTTCAAACGCGGCTCTGTTTATTTGAGTATAAATCAATTCCAAGCTGCAGTGGATGATTTCAGCAAAGCGATACTTCTGAATCCGGATTTTTCATTTGCACACTATAAACGTGGCTTTTGCCAAATGAAATTGAAAAATAATGCCGCCGCATTGGCAGATTTTGAAATTGCTATAGAGCAAAATCCGTCTTATATGCTTGCATACTTGAATAGAGCAAATGTATTTTTTTCGATGAAAGAATTCGAAAAGGCAATCGAAGACTATACTCGTGCCATTCATTTGGATCCCCAGCAGGATAACGCATTGCTTTCCAGAGGATTAGCTTATGGCAATCTCAAAAAATACAAAGAAGCACTAAGCGATTATACTCGTGCTATTGGATTGAATCCTGATTCTTTGCTTGCTCATAATTATAGAGGATTGATTTACTCGAAAATGAAAAAGTTCGAAGAAGCAATCCAAGATTATAATAAAGTAATTTCAATAAATCCGGATGCTCCAGATGCATATAATAACAGAGGAATTGCTCATTTTTCTCTAAAAATGTATAAAGAAGCTGTCGAAGATTATACCAAAGCAATCCAATTTAATAATCATTCTGCAAGTTTGTATTTCAACCGTGCTAATTGTCATTATTATCTTAAAAATTTTGTTGAAGCAATTGTTGATTTTGATAAAGCATTAGAAATTGAGCCAAATTTATATTCTGCATTTTTCGGAAGAGCCAATTGCCAGATGTATATTAATCAAACAAAAGAGGCAATCAAAGATTTCACCAAAGCAATTGCAATTAATCAAAAGTTTTTTCAGGCATATATAGGCAGAGGAAATGCTTATATGAAAATGAAATTCAACAAAAAAGCCTTGGAAGATTTTTCATTGGCTATTGAAATCAAACCGGATAGTGCTCTTGGTTATATGAATAGAGGAATTGCATATCGCACAGAAGGAAAAAATGAAGCTGCATCAAGAGATTTTAATCAATTTTTGAAGTTGACTCCTTCAAATTCATCGAATGCAATACAAATTAAACAATGGCTGAAAAAAAACAATTTACCAATTGATGCCTAATGATGCAATTTTTACTAAATATAATTGTCTATTAACATTAGAATGCAATTAATATTGCATTTTTTGTTTTTGATTTTGTTGAAGAAATTAAGTATAATAATAATTATAGAGGCTTTTTTATGTTTAAATTGAAGAATTTCAGTTCAAAACTATCACTTTTGATTGCTATTATTATTAGCACATCAGTAATAAGTTATGCTCAAATTCCAACATTAGTATTTCCCGAGTCGAATACTAATTGTGTAGAGAAAAATGTTACTTTTAAATGGAATTATTTTGCCACAGCCACTGCTTATGTTTTGAAAGTGTCTGAATTAAGTGATTTTTCTGCTCTTACTCTTGAAGAAAATATTGTTGATACCAATATTTATTATTTTAACAATCTTGCATACAACAAGAAGTATTATTGGAAAATTATTGCTTATACTCCATTAGGAGAAAAAGAATCAAATGTATCTAATTTTACTACTCATCCCGTTCCAGCAATTTTAATAGCACCTCAAAATGATTTGATTTGTGCAGATACTAACGTTGTTTTCAAATGGAATTTCAATAATGTTATTTCATACAGATTGCAAGTTTCGGAAGACCCCACTTTTGCAACAACATTTGTGGATAAAACAAATATTTCAGATACTACTTATAATTTGAGAATAAACAAATTCAATAAAATGATTTATTGGAGAGTGGCAAGTGCTACCCCGACCTGTGCTTTTGCATGGTCTGAAGTTAGTCATTTCAAATTGAAGGTTCCTGCTCCAACAGCAATTTTCCCAACCGACAAAGCAAAAGGTGCCACTTCATTTTCGAGCACTCCTTTTGATGTGAATTTCAAATGGCATCCTGTTGAAGGTGCAATTAATTATAATCTTGTTGTATCTAAGAAAATTGATTTTTCTACCATACATTTTGAGATTAATACAGCTGACACATTTGCCTTGATGAATTTAGGTATGGCTTATGATTCTTTATATTATTGGAAATTAAAATGCACGACCAATGTTTGCATTAGTTATTATTCAGATATTCAAAGATTTTATACACCACATCCACAAGCAGTTTTGGTTAGTCCTATAAATGAACAAACTTGCATTCAATTGAATAACTTCCAATTTAAATGGAATCCAATTCAAAATACAACCGGTTATAGACTGCAAGTATCAGATACATTGAGTTTCAGCAGATTAGAAATTGATACAATGGTTACAGATGCAACTACTGCATTATTAAAATTGAAAAAACTCAATTCCCAATATTATTGGAGATTAAGAGCAGATGATGCCAGAAATAATGGATTATGGTCTAATATTAGTTCGTTTGTAACTACTTTCAGACCTTCTAATCTTCTGTCGCCATCAAATGGAAAACTCGGTTCATCAAATAATGTGAATTTTGCTTGGGAAGCTTTTGATACAAATCATCGTTACCATTTGCAAGTATCTGAAATTGCAGATTTTTCAACAAGATTGTTGGATACTGCCGGATTGAAAAATGCAAATTTCAATACTCATATTGCTGATAAAAATAAAACTTTTTATTGGAGAGTGAGAACTTCAAAAGATGAATGTTTTTCAGATTGGTCTAATGTATTTACTTTTAAAACAATTATTTCTTCGCCAATTTTGGAATTACCTGCAAATCGTGCACAAAAAGTTTCAACTTTGGCTGTTTTTAATTGGAGCGATGTAACTGATGCAGTAACTTATGATATTGAACTCTCTAAGGACAGTACATTTGCAATCATTGATAGATACAAGAGAGAAATCCTTGGCTCAACGATGACTTTTGCAGGTCAGCCATTTGCAGAAAAGCAAAAATATTTCTGGAGAGTTAGAGCGGTTAATGCAGAGGGTAAAAGTGAATGGTCTGCAGTTTTCAGTTTCACAACAGGTGTAATGATAGTTGAAGCACCAAAATTGTATTATCCTTATAATGAAATGATTAAAACTCCAATAACTGTATCAATGTTATGGTTTGATATTGCAAAAGCTGATTCTTTTGAAATTCAAATTGCAAAATCTAAAGATTTTAGTATAAAAGTGATTGAAGCTGTTGTAGCAGATACAACTTATGAATTCAAAACTACTGAAAATTATCAGGAATATTTCTGGAGAGTTCGTGCGATAAACGAAGGTGGCGCAAGTGATTGGTCGAGCATTTGGGAATTTCGTTCTATTGCCGCTATGCCTTCGGCAGTACCTACATTGATTTTGCCTGCAAATGATGCAAAAGATACTCCGCATTATGAAAAATTAACTTTCAGTGAGGTTTCGAATGCATTATCATACCACGTTCAACTTTCCAAATCAAATGATTTTTCTGGTACAAATGTAGTTGAAGATAATCGTTATGTGAAAAGCACATTCTTTTTGACTCAAAAATTGGATAATTTCACTACTTATTATTGGAGAGTTAAAGCGTGGAACGAAGCTGGTGATAGCGAATGGTCTGAGGTCAGAAAATTCACTACTTATGATGTTGTATCAGTTTATGAAACTGCTGAAACAGTTTTCGGTTCGTCAGTTAATCCTAATCCTGCATCAAATTCAGCAAATATTAGATTCACATTAGCTGAAAATGCAGATGTGAGCATCGCAATAATTACAAGTAACGGAGTATTTGTGGATGAATTGATCAATTCACATTTTGGAAATGGCATTCATCAATTAGAGATTAATACATCGAAATATTCTGCAGGTGTTTATTATTATTTGATCAATAATGGAAAGAAGAACGCAATCGGCAAACTTGTAATTGTCAAGTAAGTTTGATTGATTTTATTTGAATAGGAGGACTTGGAATAATCCAACCCTCCTATTTTTTTCTTAGAAATGCTTATGTTATTAAAAAACAAATCCAATACCAATACCGCCTGCCACTTTTGTAACATTCTCTTCTAATGGATACTCGATAATAGATCCGGCTTTTTCAGTTTTAAAAACTTTATTATCATTATAATATTTATAACCCAAATCAACGCTGATTACAAATCTTTTAAAGAAATATTCTATACCAACACCAATTCCATAATTATAAGAATTATTGGTTTGCAAATCAATTAAATCAGTATATTTATTTTCATCAGAATCAAAATAATAATAAGTTCCTGCAAGAAAATAAAATCTAAAAAATTTGTCATTCAGAAAGTTGTATTGAAATTCCAAACCAACATCATAATTATAATTCACACGTTCTTTCTTCTCTTCTTGACGCATATAATAATAAACCAAACCTTTAATTTGGATATTGAAATTATTTGTAATACTTCTATTGAAATAAATACCATAACCTGAAATATTAGAAAGCTTGATTCCTATAGTATTGTTATAATCCAAGTGAGTTTCTTCTTGAGAATATCCACAATATAAAGTAGCCAAACATAAAAAAATAATTAATTTTTTCATTTTACATACCTAAATTAGAAATGATATTTTGCTCCAAAACCAACTCCAACATTTGTCAGTCTTTCAACTTTTGGAGTATTATTTTCTTGAATGTCTTTGTCGTCATATTTATATGCGGCACTCAGCTCAAATGAAAAACTACTATGAATGTAGAGTTGAAAGTTGAACCCAAGTCCAACAGTTGTTTTCAATTCAATATTTTTACTATTGTTTCCAATTTTGCTATCCTTACTTTTAGAATAACCTAATATTGCACAAAACTTAGTTGTTGAACTTTTAAACATATCATAACCAAGTTCGAACCCATAGTTATACAAAATATCCGAACTTTCATAAGTAATAACAGTTTTGCTCATGTCTTTCCATTGAATTTTTTCATTGTGCTGTAAAATACCCGTAATTACAATTGAAAACCCGTAAGCAATATTTCTCGAGAAACTTAATCCTTTTCCTGAAATATCAGAGTATCGCAAACCAACTGCATTGTCATGTACATTGACATAATTAACATTCTTCGGCAAGAAGTCTTCATATACTATTGAATCCTGTGCAGATAATAACTGCGACAATAGGATAAATCCAATAATCAATAACTTTTTCATAACTTTCACCCTT
>JANJUO010000181.1 GCA_024710535.1 bacterium | reverse complement strand
TTCGGTATGCTATTGACGATAAGAAATCTACACTATATAATGCTTTCACGAAGGGTTTTGGAAAAGAATTTAAATTGGATTATTCCAATGCTGAAGTTTATTCTTACTCAAAAAAAATAATTGCCAATAAATTTTATTTAGTTGTAAAAGTAAACAAAAGTGAGGTTTTTGAGAATCTTTATGGCAATGTAAGAATGACAGGATTTTTCATAGTCTCAATTCTCATATTATTTATTCTTGTTTTAGTTTATCTGAATAAGAGCAAGAGTTATTCAAATTATCAAAAATTATACGAAAAAGAATACGAATCACGCATTAATGCTGAGAAATTCAAAATCACTTTATATAGTATGGCAGATGCTGTTATTATTTCTGATGAAAATGGTAATCTAAGTCAAATGAATAATGCTGCCGAAGTTCTCACTGGTTTGACTGAAAGAGAAGTCATTGGAAAAAAAATTGAAGAATTGATTGAAGTTCGAGATATCAATACCGGAGAATCAAGAAGCAACCCTATTTTTAGCATATTAAAAAATCCTAATGAGTTGATATATAGCGGAAATATCTACAAACTAATTTCAAAAAATGGAATCGAACTCTCTGTATCGCTTAGTGCGGCTCCAATTAAAGATAGTAATGGTACTATTCTTGGTGTGGTTTTGATTTTCAGGGATATGACCGATGAAATTAAAAAACGCAATTTGCTCGAATTAAGTGATAAGCACTCAAAAGAATTAATTTCAAAATTTAATGATATTCAAATTATCAATAAAACAGGAAGTGTGGAATACAATTTGGTTAGTCATGATATTTGGTGGTCGGATAACATGTATAATTTATTAGATTTAGATAAAAATACATTTACTCCAAAACATGATAATTACTTGAAATTTGTTGATGATGGATATGATATGCTGATAACTGATTTGATTAATAGTGCAATCGAATCCGGTGATATATTCCAATTTGAAATTCCAATGAAAACATCTTCTTTCAAACCTCTTGATGCAAAATGGATTGGGAGAGTTGAATATGACAAAGAAAAGAATCCTTTAAAGTTGCTCATTAATATATTTGATATAACTGAAGCTAAGATCCAAGAAAAAGCAATGGCAAACACTCTTGCCAACTACGAAAATCTTGTTGATATGTCGCCCGAAGCAATCATCGTTCATAGAGATGGAATTATAGTTTACGCAAATCGTGCTTATGTGAATCTTGTTGAGGTAGATAATGCAGAACTTCTTGCAGGGCAACCAATTAAAAGATTTGTTCACCCTGAATTTCATAAAACTATCGACAATAGAATCAATATGCTTGATAATGGACAGATTCCGCCACTTGTCAATATCAAAATCCTTACAATTAATGGTACAGTAAAGATTACCGAATCTTCAACAAGTAAATTCAATGATAACGAAGGAGTTGCTTATCAAGTAATTATGCGGGATATTACAGAAAAAATAAAGAATCAAGAAAAAATAAAAGAGAGCGAAGAGCGATTGAATCTTGCTGTTGGGGCAACAAATACAGGCGTATGGGAGTGGAATGTAAAAGAAAATACATATTACTGGACTTCAGAATGTTTGAAATTATATGGCTATGAAAACAGCAAAAGTTTCTCAAATGAAATTTTTGAATCTTTGATTTATCCTGAAGATAGAGAGTATTATTATAATTACTATGATTTGATTCTTAGCAATAAATCAAAAAGTTTCGATTTCAAATTCAGGATAAAGCGACCTGATGGGAGTATTATTTGGATTCAAGACCAAGGAAGAGTTTATTATGATGGTAAAAATAATCCAATTAGAATTGTTGGCACCAATAATGACATTACCGAAAATGAAATTCATCAAAGGGAAAGTCAGATTTCAATAGAATTACTAAGTTTATTGAATCAGAAGCAAGATTTGCATGAACTTATGAAAAACATTTCAATATCTTTGAAAAAATGGCTTGGTTGCGATGCAGTTGGTATCCGTTTAAAAGAAGGTGATGATTATCCATATTATGAAACTATTGGATTCAATAATGAGTTTATTCGTAAAGAAAAAAATCTATGCAATAGAAATCATTATGGAGAAATCCAAAGAAGAAAGGATGGAACTCCAGTTCTGGATTGTATGTGTGGACATCTTCTATCTGGGGAAATTGAAATCAATGATGATCATTTTACTTCAAATAAAACATTTTGGACAAACAGCACATCAGAAATTATTAATGATAAGATGAACAAGGTTAATCAATTGTTCACAAGAGGTGTTTGTAATAAAATGGGCTATGAATCATTAGCACTTATACCAATAAAATCAGACAATACTGTTCATGGATTAATTCAAATTAACAGTAAAAACAAAGATAAATTCAATCGCAAATTAATTGAATTTTTAGAAAGAATGTCATCTCTGATTTCAAGTTCTATAGCATATCGAAAAGCCGAAGCTGAATTAATTTCAAGTGAAGTCAAGTATCGTTCTTTATTCGAAAATATGGTGGAAGGAATAATTCAAGGAGAGTTAATTTATGAAAATGATAAACCTTCGGATTATTTATTGATTTCCACAAATAAGGCATTTGAAAAAATGACTGGCTTAAGCGACATACAAGGTATGAAAATATCCGAGGTACTTCCCTATCATAACCCAGAAAATTATCCTGAATTATTTGAATTATACAAAGATGTTGCCGAAAATGGCACTTCATACAAAGACGAGAAATTTTTTGTTGAGCTTGGTATGTGGCTGTCAATGACACTTTATTCATATCAGAATGGTCAATTTGTGGTTATTTTAGAAGATATTACCAAAAGAAAAAATAATGAAAATCAATTGCGCAAACTATCAAGAGCTGTAGAGCAAAGTCCGGTAACTATTGTTATTACTGATATTGATGGAAAAATTGAATACGTAAATCCGAAATTTACTTTAACAACTGGCTATACATTCGAAGAAGCAATAAATCAAAATCCTCGTATATTAAAATCAGATTATACAAAGAAAAAAGATTATCAGAATTTATGGGAAACAATCACTTCTGGAGATATTTGGCAGGGAGAATTTCTTAATATTAAGAAAAACAAAGAAACATATTGGGAATTAGCAACAATTTCACCAATTCACGATGATAAAGGCAAACTTACTAATTTTGTTGCTATCAAAGAAGATATCACAGAGCGAAAATTAAGTCAGGAAAAAATCAAAGAAAGTGAAGCAAAATTCCGTTCTTATATTGAGAATGCTCCTGTTGGAATTTATATCACTGATTCTGTTGGTAAGTTTATGGAAGTTAATTCCAAAGGCGCAAATGTTCTTGGATATCAATTGGATGAATTTTTGGAATTAAGTGTTAATGATATAATTTTTGAAGAGAATAAAGAAAGAGATTTGGAAGTATTCAAACAAATCTTAAGTGGAAGTTTGCTTGCTCATGAATTTTATTTTAAGAAGAAAAATGGAGCAGGAGCATGGACTTCATTATTTTCAAAAAGAATTGGACGTGATAGTTTCTTAAGTTATAGTTTGAATATTGATGACATCAAAAATGCAGAAGCTGAATTGATTATTGCCAAAGAAAAAGCAGAAGAAATGAATAAATTGAAATCTTCGTTCCTTGCCAATATGTCTCATGAATTAAGAACGCCAATGATTGGAATACTTGGATTTTCGCATTTGATGACCGAAGAGGAAAGCATAGAAGAGATTCAAACTATGTCCAAACTTATATATTCAAGTGGCAAGCGTCTGATGGATACTTTGAATTCGATTCTCGATTTATCAAAAATCGAATCGGGTTATTCTCCGATGAATTACATAAAATTTGATTTGATTTCACTTTTGAAAGAAGTTGTTAAACTATTCATCAGTGAAGCATACAAAAAACATATCGATTTGAATTTGAATCTGCAAAACGAAGAATTATATATTTTATCTGATAAAAAAGTTTTGTCCGATATAATGAATAATTTGCTGAATAATGCTGTAAAATTCACAAATACCGGCTCCGTTACAATTTTTGAAAGTTTGATATTTATTGAAGATAAAAGTTTCATCAAAATTGATGTTGTTGATACAGGTATAGGTATTGATGAAAATAGTATTGAATTTATATTTGATGAATTCAGACAAGGAAGCGAAGGAATTAGTAGAGCTTATGAAGGCAGTGGATTGGGGCTTACCTTGAGTAAAAAATATGCTCAACTTCTAAAAGGCGATTTATCTGTGAGAAGCGAATTTGGAAAGGGCTCCACATTTACTCTTATATTGCCTTATTTAGAACAGTCTGAATCAAAGCAAAATCCTCATAATATTGATATTCATCAGCATAAAGAAATAAATGGCAGCAAAGCAACAAAACAGATTTTATATGTAGAAGATGATGATTTGAGCATTCATTTTGTTAAAAGAATTGTGCCAAAGCCACATAATCTACTTATTGCAGAAAATAGTATTCAAGCAATTGAAGTTCTTGAAAATAACAAAATTGATTTGATTATTATGGATATGAGTCTTGGAAATAATGAATCTGGCTTGATGGTGGTTAAAATAATCAAAGAATTGTCTGATTTTAAACA
>JANJUO010000167.1 GCA_024710535.1 bacterium | reverse complement strand
CCCAAATTGAAGCATTTATCAATAGCATCTCTGATTCTGACTATATTATTTTTCACACTGGCTCCCATAATTTGGGATATGAATTTATATGAAAGTATGCCAAAATTTATTGGTGCATATTTTGCTCATTCGCCAATTTCAAAGTTTCCTCTTTTTCATTGGTCGGGCTATTTCTTTGCAGGAATTTTCTTTTCTCATTTTTTTATGAATTATAAAAATAAAGAAAAGTTAGCTGTAATTTTGATAGTTTCAACAATATTTTTGATTACAATTTTACTTACAACTAATCATTTGCATCCATTGTATGGCTGGCAAGTTTGGTGGGATTGCCATCCGGGGCATAATTTCTTTCGACTTTCGGGAGCTGTTTTGATATTTGCATCCTTATTTTTATTGGAGAAAATAATTCCTCCAAAACTTGCAAAATTTATGAGTATGGCTGGACAGGAGTCACTTTTTATCTATGTATTTCATTTGATGATAGTTTATGGATCAGTTTTGAATGTTGGATTGAGTTACTTTTTGCCTCAAAATCAGAATTTGATTTCTACAATTGGATTGTATTTAGGTGTTACAGCAATTACACTGATACTAGCACATTATTGGCATAAATTCAAAAAAGAAAAGCCAAAAGCATCGAAAATTGTTTTTCATGTTCTTTTTTGGGGATTTCTATTGAAATTTTTTATAAGTAAATATTAGATAATGTTTTTTCTTTTTTTCTTTTGAATTAAATTCTTATATTTAAAAATGTTTTGAGGTATAATTAAGAAATATTTTTAATTTCAAAATATTTATTGATATTGTAAATTTTGTTTGTAATGTTTTATTAAATTCTTGGGTAATGATAAAGTTAATTGAATGTCCCAGAGATGCAATGCAAGGGATAAAGGAATTTATACCAACCAATGTAAAAGCAGAATATATAAATAAACTTTTAAAGGTGGGTTTCGATACGATTGATTTCGGTAGTTTTGTTTCTCCGAAAGCAATTCCGCAAATGCATGATACAGCCGATGTATTAAAAAAATTAAATCTCTCAAACACTTATTCTAAGTTGTTGGCTATTGCTCTAAATATGAAAGGAGCAGAAACTATTTGTCTTCACGAAGAAATTGATTGCATAGGATTTCCGTTTTCTATTTCTGAAACTTTTCAGCAGAGAAATGGTAATTCTTCAATCGACCAAGCTTTGCAAAGAGTAGAAGAAATACATAAACTTTCTTTTCAGCACAGCAAAGAATTGGTGGTTTATCTTTCGATGGGTTTTGGTAATCCTTATAATGATGAATATAATTTTGATATTGTTGCCACTTGGGTTGATAAATTAATCGAAACAGGAGTGGAAATTATTTCTTTTGCAGATACAATCGGAGTTGCAAAGATATTTGATATAAATCAAATTTTGCAAAATTTGATTCAGGAATTTCCATTTATTGAATTTGGTGTGCATTTCCATTCAAATCCAAACAATTGGCGTGCAAAAGTTGAGGCGGCTTATGATTCAGGTTGCAGACGATTTGATGGAGCTATTATGGGTTTTGGTGGCTGTCCAATGGCAGAAGATAAACTTGTTGGGAATATGCCTACTGAAAATTTGATTTCTTATTTCAAAGAAATTAAGGAAGAACTACCTGAATTTGATGAAAATGCTTTCCGTGAAGCACAAGATTATGCTAATTTTGTATTCAAAAAATAAAAAACCCGTCAAATATTTAAAATTTGACGGATCTTTGCTTTTTCGGTTGCTTGTTTCAACCGACTTAACTTAGCAAATTATTTCTTTAATGCTTTTATAGCAGATTTGGTTAAATTGTCAATGTCATTTTTATTCGTGGTATCATTTGGATCGAAAACAAATGTACCTGACTTCATCAAATCAACAGGATTAATCTGTAAGTAAATATAATTTTTATTTACATCATCAAGAACGATTGAATTTGGGAATTTCAAACTGAGATTTGCAGTTACATCACTTTTGTATGTGAATCTGGTTGGAACGCCTGATTTGAATGCGTTACCTTCGATAATTACTGAGTATCTGCCATTGTCTGCAAAATCCTTAAAAGTAGAATTTGACGCATAAGTTGCTATTTCGCCTGAAGAGAATCTATGAATTTCAAATTTGATTTTATTGAATGTTCCGCTTGGAATTACTCCATTTGCCAAGTCAAAATATTTACCGGTTGAGTCTCCAACAAATACATAAGGTCCCACTTTAATTTTTTCATCTTTTGAGTCGTCTGATTCTGCTTCTTTATGTAATTTTATTTCTTTCAATAAAATTCTTACCTTTGTGATTTGTAGCGAATCCACATTGGATTTTTGGAATTGTTCATTGAATTTCAAATCAATTTTTGAAACTGTCTGTTTGCTGAGTTCAGTTCTGATAACTACATCTGCTTGATTATCAGGGGAAGTTGTTTCGGAGCATGAAATTACAAATACAAAAATAATTGCTAATAGGGAAACTCTCATCATTGATGAAAACAATTCGCTTGCTGTTTTTTTAATATTATTTTTCATAATAATAAATCCTTTAAGTTATTAAAATTACGGATAAAAACGAATTCCAATTGCGCCATCCATATTTACTCCAACATTTGGTGCAATACCTATCAATGGACCTGCCTCAATAAAAATTTCTAATGGCGTTCTACGGGGAATGATATTCAAGCCAAAAATTACTCTACCGGCAATTCCTGTTTCATCATCGCCCCAATAATAAAATGTATTTTTATTTTCTTTATACCAAATTCCTTCACCCCTACCAAATCCAACGGATAGACCGGGTCCGGCATACATCTTCACAACGGAGGAATTAAACGCATCAAAATGCCATAAATAATCTGCCCCAAGACGTAAACTGCCAAAATAAGAAGAGCCAAGATAAAAATCGAAAGCATTTTCATTATTGGTCCAAAGTTTTGCTGTTATCCCAACAGGATCTCCAAGAATCAAGCCAAAACCAAAACTTTTGCCTCTTGGTCCGTTTGCATAAACAGATATGATATTTGTTGCAATAAACAAAATCAAAATCATTCTAAATATTTTTTTCATGAATCCCTCAAATTATAAATTTTAAACCAACATTTACATAAACGAAATTATTATGGAAATTTTCAATAAAAAATTACTCTTTCTTACAATTTGCAAATTTGACTATTATTTGACTAATTAAAATAAATTAATTTCCTTGAAATTCCCATAGGGAATAAATATTTGTAACCCCTCCTAACCTCCCCAAGGGTAGGAATTTAGCGTTTTCCTCCCCTTGGGGAGGGCAGGGTGGGGTTTCCTTCTAATGCAATCCACACTGGATTGAAGGACTTACTTGGTATTATCTTGTTACAAAAATATTATCCCTAACGGGATATTTAGGAATTTATATTTTTATAAATATTTGTAATTCGATTCTATTCTTCATTTTGTTTAAATAAATAAATTTTAAAACGGATAAATGGTTACAATTTTATTATAAAGATTGCTAACTTAATATATCTTTTTTAAGAAATTTTCTATACGAAAATAATGTCAATACAAGTATTGCTGATATGAAAATAAGTGTGTTATTTGAATTCAAAGTGTAATCATTCACCAAAATATTATTATCAACATAAAAGAATGGGCTGATATATCCAATAAATTCAGTTGATTTTGCCACTTTCGACATCAAATCAAGAAAATATGCACCCATCACAATGCCCACAGATAAAGCAAACAAGCCACGACCACGTTTTGCAACAGAAGCAAAAGCTAAGCCAAATCCGGCAAATGTAAACGATGTGAACAATCCATAAATTGAGTGTATGAAAAATGACTGCTTATTATAGTCCTGATTTTTGAAAATTTCCAAACTAAAATATCCCACTGCAATTGTAATAATATTCATTATCAAAATCAAGCTTACAACAGCAAAAACTTTCGAAGCAAATATTTCGCTTCTTGTAAGTGGTTTTGTATAAAGAAATTCAGCAGTTTTCTCGTATTCTTCATTTGCAAAAAGTGATATTGATGTCAAAATTGAAAATATTCCTGTTATCAGCAATATCAAAGGTGTGTTTCTGATTACATAAAATCCCAAGATATTTGTTAACTTTTGAATTTCCAAGCCAAATCCTTTCATCATTGGTGCAAGCAATGGCTGATTTATAATTGGCTCTATTGATTTGATAATTCCCTCTTTCAAAAAAATCTGAAATAGTGCCAAATCAATTATAATCAAAATCGAAACCAATGCCGTCCAAATAAGCATCGAGTTGCGGTATCTTGCAAACTCCATTCTGAATAAATTTCCATTCATACTAAATTTGCTCCTTTGTATAATAATGAAAGAATATTTCCTCCAAACTTGGCTCTTCGATTGCCAAATTATCTATATTCAGAGGTGCTAATGCTGCAACTAATTGATTCATATCGCCATTATACATAAAATTAATCTGCCCATTGATTCTTGAATAATCCATAATGTTAGGCAAATTAATATTAAAGTCATCTTGCTCTGTATGTAATTTAATTAATATTTTCTTCAACATTTT
>JANJUO010000165.1 GCA_024710535.1 bacterium | reverse complement strand
TAGGTTACGAAGTAATTGCCTCAACAAGAAAGGTAGATTCACATGAGTATTTAACGAGTCTTGGAGCAAGTGAAATAATAAATTCAAATGATATTATTGATAAAACCGGGCGTCCTATGCTTACTGGTAGATGGGCAGGTGTGATTGACAATGTTGGTGGAGAAATTCTTTCATCTTCAATTAAATCACTAAAACAGCGTGGTTGTGTTTGTATTTTGGGGAATACACTTTCTGATAGGTTCGACTCGACTGTATATCCATTTTTGCTGAGAGGTATAAGCCTTGCCGGAATTGATTCTGCTTCAAGATTGATGGATGAAAGAATTGGAATTTGGAATAATATTGCCACAAACTGGAATATTGCAGATAAATTAACCAAAATTATTAAAGAAGTTAATTTAGAGCAATTATCTGATGAAATAGATATAATTCTAAAAGGTGGTCAAATTGGTAGAATTTTAGTAAAAGTATAAAAAAATGGAAAAAATTGCTATTTATCCGGGAACATTCGACCCAATTACTAATGGTCATATTGATGTTATTGAAAGAGCAAGTAAATTATTTGATAAAATTTATGTTGTTGTTGCTATAAATTCAAAGAAAACTACACTTTTTTCTGAAGAAGAAAGAGTCTCACTTATGACTGAATCACTAAATCATTTGCCAAATGTGTTTGTTATAACTCATCATAAGCTTACCGTTGAAATTGCTTATGAAAAAAATGCCATCTGTATAATAAGAGGAATTCGAGCAATCTCTGATTTTGAATATGAATTTCAAATTGCTCTTATGAATAGAAAACTTGCTCCCGATGTTTATACAATTTTCCTTATGCCACATGAAAAATATACTTATCTAAACTCAAGCATCATTAGAGAACTTGCAAAATATGGTAAGGACACAAGTGAGTTTGTTCCAAATTGTGTTTCACAAAAGTTATTAGAAAAATTTAAAAAGGATTAATATGAAATTATCTCTCGACATTAGTTTGTATCCAGTTTGCGACAACTATATCGCAATCATAAAGGAGTTTATTGCAAAAATTGAAAAATATGAAAACATTTCAATACTCAGAAACAATATAAGTACACAAATTTCAGGTGATTACGATATTATTATGAGTATTCTTCATAAAGAAATCAGAGAAGTCTTTGAAAAACAAAGAAGTGTATTTGTAATTAAATTCTTGGAAGGCGATAAAATTAACGATTAGTTAATTTGTTTATTAAGACACACAGCTGTTATAACTTGCTAATTAATTCTCTCAATTATAAATAAATAAAAGTGTTAGAAAGATTATCTAACACTTTTAAAATTGCGTAATAAGTAAGTCATTTAATTATTTGACTTTAACAGGTTCCAATACTTTGAAGTATTTTTCTGCTAATGTAAATCCACCAAATAATGCTCCTGAATATAAAAGAGTTGAAACAAGAGTATTTCTGAAAAATGGAATACCCATTTCGTAACTCATCATCAAGCCGGATAAATCTTTTGTGTACATTTCAAAAGCAACCCAAGAGCCAAAATTTGTAACTAAAAAGAAAAGCACAGCAGAAACAAATGAACTGCCAATAACATTAAATACAGTCAGTTTTTTCATAAGTTTTGATCCAATTAAGACAGATAAAAGCATAGCAAAGTAAACAAAAGGCATCATAGAATGAAAACCTTGAGTTTGATATCCAAAAAATACCGGAGAAGTAATTTGAATTAATAAATCACTTATCAACATAGCAAGAATTGGTATCATCAACGAAAACTTTTTATCTGATAAATAGTATCCTGCAAATATCGCAATAGCCAAAATCGGTTGGAAATTTGGTGCGATAGGAAATATTCGGGAAATTGCGGCAAACAATATAATGCCACAAATTGTTAGAAACCTTGGATTCTTTAAATTTTTCATAATCTATATCCATTTGTTAAAAATTCAAAAATATGTTAGTTTACATAATGTAGATTATACTACATTTATTATGTTATTTTTTTATTCGTTTCTTTTCAGCTTTGTCAGGCAAATCCATTGGAGTTTCATCCATAAAACTTCTTAGTGATTTGAATACATTTTCATCACCTTCGTCAACACGCCTTTCTATTTTACGAATCATTTCTTCCATTAAGATCTTCTTGTAATACTTTTGCTGTTCGGCATTCAAATCATCGTTGTTTGATTTTTTTTTTGGTAGAGCCATTATAAAAAACTCCTTATAATGAACATTCTATCATTTGATTATTATTAAACACAAATTTCTGCTTTCCAATCAATTTATGATTATGATATGGTGTGTTTGTTGATTTGCTTTTCATTTTAGTTTTATCAACAGTCCATTCTTCATTTAAATCAAAAATTGTCAGATTGGCGTTCAAACCAGAATCAATCAAAACTTGTTCTTTACCAATAATATTTCTTGGATTCACAGTAAATAAATCAATAAATTTATTAATGGATATTTTACCGCTATGAACTAAATGCGTCAATGAAACGCCAATTGCTGTTTCCAAACCGATGATTCCATTTGGAGCATTTTCCAATTCTACAAATTTTTCATGCAAACTATGTGGTGCATGATCGGTTGCAATACAATCAATTGTGCCATCAGCCAAACCTTCGATAATTGCTTCAATATCTTGATCTCGTCTAAGTGGCGGATTCATTTTATAGCATGAATCATAACTTGCCAACAATTCCTCAGATAAACTAAAATGATGTGGCGTAACCTCGCATGAAACACGTAAACCTTTAGCTTTGGCACTACGAATCAAATCAACTGCACCTTTTGTGCTAATATGTTGGGCATGATAACGTCTGTTTCCGCAATATTCTGCAAGCATAATATCACGACTTAAAATTATCTCTTCTGCTATTGTTGGATAACCTTTCAACCCCAATTTATATGATAATGCACTTTCATTCATTGTGAATCCCTTTGTGAGTGAATGATCTTCACAATGTTGAGCCAAAAGTAAATCTTGCGGTGCGGCATAATCAAATGCTAATTTCATTACTTCTGAATTACTTACAGCAACACCATCATCAGTAAACATCACAACACCTGCTTCATTAAGCGAGAGCATATTTGTTATCGATTTACCAGTTCGTTGCTTTGTTATTGCGGCAGAAATCAATACATCAGTCAAAAATCCTTTGGCTTTAGAATTAATATACTCAACAACTGTAACATCATCAATATCAGGACTTGTATTCGGCATACAAACCACCGATGTAAAACCACCATTAGATGCCGCATCCAAACCGGATTGTATTGTTTCTTTATTATCTGCACCTGGTTCACGTAAATGAACATGCAAATCAATAAATCCGGGAGATGCAATCATACTTGAAGCATCAATTATTCTAGTATCAATATCGAGCGTTGGTGTATCTTTGGAACAATGAGCTATAATTCCATCTTTGACCCAAATATTTAGATGAGTATCCAAATTTTGAATCGAGTTTATTGCTCTGATATTTTGAAAATAAATATTCATAATTCTCCAAAATTCAATTTTTGTTATTTATTAACTTACAAAATTACACAGTTTTTTTTATTAATTAAATGTATTTTTTTACAATTTGCTGTTTAAACCATTAACTTTAAT
>JANJUO010000492.1 GCA_024710535.1 bacterium | reverse complement strand
AATAAATCAAAACTTGTTCGAGAATTTTTCTATCACGAATCATACCAATATATTTTTTTAGTAATGCTGGCACTTGGTTAAGCGGAAAAGTAAAGGCATCATTTGATGTTAGTCCACCAGTTTGAATATTTTGGTATTGCTCTTTCAATACATCATATTGTTTACGAAAGGCATCGAGTCTCGGAGAATTTTCCTGATATTGCAATCTTGCAATATTTAATTCAATATCGGCAACAGCAAGATTTTTTCCGACATCAACTGCCTGATTTACTATAGCTTTTGTTTGCTCTTCGATCTCCAATATTTTATTTTTATTTTGAAATTCTTCAACTTGGGTTTCCAAAGTATCAAGTTTTAGTCTATAAAAGCCAATTTCTTTTTGTATATATTCTTTTGTTTTTCTTGCAGATGATGTGCTTCTTTCTCTGAGCACAACATCCAAACCTTTGATTGCCGAATTCAAGATTTGCTGTGCTAATTTTGCTGTAGATTTGGGCTGATTGCCGACAAATGGGAAATACTGCGTGGAAGCGTTTGAATATAATTTTATCACACCTGATTTTGGTAATTCGGACTCAATACTTGCTTGAATTATTTCCACAAGTTTGTAGTTTTCAATTTTTTTGAATTGCTCTTTTTCTTTCAATTTCAAATCTTCAATCACAAATTCGGCAACAGTTCTACTCCCAAGAATTTCCACAAAAAGTTGACTCTCATCACCTTTGCCAACCCCACCTAATTGCAGATTTCCTGCCATACTTTGCAGGAAAGAAGATAAGCCACCACCGGATTCTTTTTTCGGTGGTAAAATTGTTGCCTCTGATACATATTTTTCGGGTATCATATATGAATAAGCAATTATCAATATATTAATTACCAATATTATAAACAGCAATTTCTTTTTATTAATCTTAATAATTGAAATAATTGTGCTTATATTTAGTTCTGATTTATTTTCCAAATATTTCATATCTTTTAATTTCTTATATTAATAATTGTTAAAACGATACCGGCAATTGTAAATAATTGAGTTACAACAGTCAAAGTGGTTGTGAATATTTCGTATGCAGAGATTTCAGTTTCTGTTGGCACAAGGATAACATCACCCGGCTCAATCTTATAATCCTTTGATTTTGCGAGATATTGGCCGCCCTTTACTTTGTTTATAAAAGTTTCGTCTATATCTGCTCTATAAGAATAGCCACCGGCAAGGCGAATATAATCTTCATAAGTAAATTCAGGATTGAATTTTACGTTGCCCGGATTATTGACTCTACCTTGAATATTAACATAGTCAATTTTTTTAGGAATAATAATCGAATCTTTATCCATAATAGAAATATTATCATCAGAATTATCCACGTGAACAGCATTATAAAAATTAATAGCCATTGCACCCTTTTTTTCACGTGATTTTGCTTGATAATAACGCACTTCAGATACGCTCATTTCAGATGGAGGTAGTAATTTTAAGCGTTCAAGTTCAAGATCTATTTTATCCATTTCTATCTGTCTAATAAATTCGCCTCTTTCAGGAGATGCAATATCTGTGAAGCCACCTGCACGTTTGATGATATCAGCAATTTTTTCGAATTTGGAATCAATGGCATATTTTCCGGGGTATTTAACTTCACCCAAAATCACAGCATATTCAGTTGGGTTCCATGATGAAGATTTGCGAACATATAAGCGGTCACCGGATTGCAATGCAAAATCACCAACCAAATTCTCAGATTTTGTCATAATTTTATCCCAAGTCCTCAAATCCAAAATTCTTAATTCAAGACCGCCTTTGAGATTTTGACGAACAAATTCCACAGAATCAAGCAATGCCGATTTCAAAAATCCCTGCGAGAATTTCACAAGAGTAGATAATGAATCACCTTCAATAAATTCAAAAGAATCGGGAGAATAAACCTCTCCTGAAATTTGAATGATTTCCTTTTCGGAAATTGTTGAAATCAATATCATATCTCCATCAAGAACTGTTGGGTTTGCTTCATCAATACCAATAGCAAAGAATTTCAGCAGATCAACATTAAACTTTGTATTTGTATTCTTTCTCCAAAGAATGATTTTTCTTTCTGAAGAGCCATATTTCAAACCACCTGCTCTATCGATAACCTCAGAAACACGGTCTGCGGCAGTAGCAACCACACTCACTGGTTTGGAAATTTCTCCTGAAACAATTACTTTGAATTGTCTGATTTCTTTCAACATGACATCAATAGAGGCATTTCTGTATGTTTTTGCAGTTTTCTCAATAATTATCGAGCGTGCTTCGGTTAAAGTTTTGCTGTTTAAATCAACTACTCCTACACCTTTGATAAGAAATTTTCCATCCGGAGAGATTTTTTCAGAGAACTCAAAAACATCACTTGATACGATCGAAACAGTTAATATATCATTTGGTCCAACTATATATTTGTCGGGATTAATTGCTTTCTCGAGCAAGCCCAAAGACTCTTTCATAAGTTGATTTGTGGTTTCACGAGCAAGAGTATCCACGTAGTTGAGTTTTGCACCGGAAATTCTGTTTCTGTCGATTAGATTTCTTTGCTTCTCCTGCGAGTGCAAATCACTTAAAAACAACAAAATTAACGCTATTAATGACAGTTTATATTTCAAACTTACCTCAATTTGTATTTTTTGATACAATATCATTACAAAATTACTAAATTTTTTATTATTATTTTAATTCAAAGTATATCTTTATTAACTTTGTAGTTGTGTAATGTACTTATTTAGAAAAAAGATATATGAGAAAGCGAATTTTAGAAGCATCTATCGATGCCGCAACGAAAGCAGGAAAGATTTTAAATGATGGATTTCGGACAAGTTTCAAGATTTCTTCCAAAGAAGGCAGAAATAATTTTGTTACTGAATACGATTTGCTCGCTGAGCAAATTATTATTGAAACCCTAAAAAGTCATATACCTGACAGCTATTTCCTTGCTGAAGAAAGCGGAAACACAGGCGAAATAAAAGAGAATAAAGTGAAATGGATAATTGATCCTCTTGACGGAACTACAAATTTTGCAAATTCATTGCCGATTTTCTGTGTTAGTATTGCCGCTGAATTGAATAATGAATTAGTTGCCGCAGTGATTTATCAGCCGATTTTAGATGAACTTTTTGTGGCATCCAAAGATGAGGGAGCCACAAGAAATGGCGAGCAAATTGTTGTTTCGGCAAATTCAGAATTCGATTCTGCATTTTTGGTTACCGGATTCCCTTACAACGTCAACGAAAATCCATGTAATTGTGTGGAAGTATTTGTTGATATAATCAAACGCGGAATTCCTGTTAGAAGGTTGGGTTCGGCGGCATTAGATTTGGCTTATGTAGCGGCTGGAATATTTGATGGCTTTTGGGAAATCGAACTTAATCCATGGGATACAGCTGCCGGTGCACTTCTTGTTCAGGAGGCAGGCGGAAAAGTAACAACATATAGTGATAGCCCATTCTCTGTATATGGAAAATC
>JANJUO010000053.1 GCA_024710535.1 bacterium | reverse complement strand
GAAAACAATAATTACTAACATTAAATCTTTATTATAAATACAAATATTTAAAAAGTAATAAAATAAAATGGCAATTATTTCGGTATAGTATTTGATCTGGATAATTTGATTTATATTGAATTAATTTGTATTTATATTCTTTGAAATTATATGAATAATAAAAGTTTAAATATGATAATTATGCTAATTGTGATGAATATCACTTTAGCTTTTGCGAACGATTGGACAGCTTTAAACAAGCCTACAATTATTAATGATGGCACCGGATATTCAAATTATGATATTGCATATTCTATTGACATTGACGGATCGGGTGTTTATTATATTACGGGATATTTTGACGGCAAAATCGGATTTGGCGCTGATACTTTAGAAAGTTTTGGCGGCAGAGATATATTTGTTGCGAAGGTTCATAGTTCTGGATATTTCTATTGGGCAAGAAGAGCCGGCGGTTCGAATGCTGAAATCGCTCGCGACATTGCTGTTGATAATTCCGGAAATGTTTATATCACCGGTTATTATTATGGAACTGCCCAATTTGGAAATTCCAGTCTCACCGCTAATCGTAATTCGGACATTTTCGTTGCAAAATTGAATAATTCAGGAACTTGGCAGTGGGCAAGATCTGCTGGCGGCGTTGGTTTCGATAGAGGAAATGCCATTGCAGTAGAATCTAACGGCACCGTATATGTTAGCGGCTCCTTCGAAAACTCTTCCACCTTTGGAACAGTATCTTTGAATTCATCCGGAGCAAAAGATATATTCATTTCTAAATTATCCAGCGCCGGTGCATGGATTTGGTCGGTTCGTGCAGGAGGTACTTCCACCGAAGAACCTAATGCTATTAAATATAATGCAAATTTAAAGAAAATTTTCCTTGCTGGATACTTCGGCGGAAGTGCAACTTTTGGCGGAACAACACTTAGTTCAAGCGGTCAAAGAGATGCTTTTCTCAGTAAATTAGATATCAATGGCAATTTCAATTCAAGCGTTAAAATTGGAGGAGTTGCCTACGATGAAATCAAAAATTTAAAATTAGATAATGCAAATAATGTTTACTTTGCAGGATATTTTGAAGCCACTTCAGCATTTGGCTCGAGCGAATTCACATCTGCCGGCTATCGCGATATATTTGTTTGCGTCGCTAACGAAAATTTGGCAATCCAAAGAGCATATCAATTTGGCGGTGCAAATGATGATGAAGCCATTGGAATTGCTCTCGATAGCAATTCTAATATTTATTTTGCCGGAACCTTTTATGATTCGCTCCTTGTAGGCGATGCTACTTTAATTAGCGGCGGTGATAAAGACACTTTCGTAGCAAAAATCAATCAAAGTGATGAAATTGAATGGGTTCTACAAGCAAGTTCGCCCTCAACATTAGAAGCATATAATTTAGTATGCGATCGAAGCGGTAATACAGCAATTGCCGGCGCCTTTAACAAAGATGCTGAGTTTGGAGAAATTAATTTGAGTTCCGCCGGAGAATCTGATATATTCATGGCAAGTGCAAATTCTGCCGGCGAATGGACTTATGCTGTTGGTAAAGGTGGTGTTTTTGGCATAATTAATACTAAAGCGATAATTGCGGATAAATTTGGGAATAAATACATTGCTGGCGGATTCTACGGAACAATTTCTTTTGGCAGCGATACATTACGAAGCAATGGCGATGAAGATATTTTCTTTGTTAAAATGAATAAAGCGAACAATTTTGTTTGGGCAAAGAGTGCAGGAGGAAATTCAAGCGATAGAGCAGAAGGTATCGCAATTGATTCGGCTGGAAACTTGTATATCGCAGGATATTTTTCATCTAATGCTGAATTTGGGGCAACCGAACTAACAAGTTTTGGGTTCAATGACATATTTGTTGCAAAATTAGATAGTAATGGAAATTTCCAAAGTGCAATTTCAGCTGGCAGTGAAATGCTTGACAAAGTAAATTCAATTGCTGTTGCAAATAATGGAAATATTTATTTAACCGGAATAGCAAGTGAAAATGCTATATTCGGCTCAATTAGTCTTGAAGGAGTTTCTGAAGAAGATATTTATGTTGCAAAATTGAATAATAATTTAGAGTGGCAATGGGTTGTAAGAGCTGGAGGAACCGGTTGGGATTCTGGAAATTCCATAACAGTTGATGGAAATGAAAATTTATTTGTAACCGGCTATTTTGATGAAAGTGCCAGCTTCGGAACAATAAATCTCAACGGATTTGGATATGATGATATATTCGTTGCAAGAGTTAGCAATGCCGGTAATTGGATTTGGGCAAAAGCTTCTGGAAGTGCGCAATTAGGCGAACAAGGTAGTGGGATCATTTACTCAAATAACGCAATCTATATAACAGGTTATTATAAAAATATAGCAACTTTTGGGAGTGTTTCTTTAGTTAGCAAAGGCTTTTCTGATGCATTTCTTGCAAGAATGGATTATAACGGGAATTGGACTTGGGCTAAATCGATCGGTTCAACAGCTGATGACGAAGGCAGAGCATTAAGTATTTATAATGGAAATATTTATTTGGGTGGAACATTTTCTGCTTCCTTCAATCTCGGTGATAGTGTTTTCACAAACCAAGGTGGAAAGGATATTCTATTACTTTGCTATAATAATTCGGGAAATTTGCTATGGAAACAAACAGCTGGAATGAACTATGATGATGAAATTGCTGGTCTTTGTATAGATTTTGAAAGCAATGTGTCTCTTGCTGGCGCCTTTTACCATAGTACAAAATTTGGCAACTTACAATTTTTGAATTATGGAAGTAAAAATAAGAGTGGATACATAGCAAAATTTGGTTTATTACCTCCAAATAATTCCTGGGCATATAAAAATAATACCGGCAGAAGTTCTGAAATATTCATTTCTGCAAATATCAATCCCAAATTCGGACATAGAAATGTTCAAAGTAGTGATGCAATCGGTGTTTTCTATACAAGAAATTCAAATCTATATTGTGCCGGCTGGGCTTACTGGAATGGAGCAGATTTAACAATTGCTGTTAGCGGCGATGATTTGAATACTCTCACCAAAGATGGAATGGCTGATAACGAAGCATATATTGTCAAGCTCTGGGACGCAGTTCGGGGAATTGATACAATAGTTACGGTCCGCTTTACGAATAATAACAAGTACTATTCTACAAATAATTTTTCTATAATCAGTAGGTTGCCCGATTATGACGATACTTTGAAAATCCCTCTAAGAGCTGGATGGAATATGATTTCATCTTTGGTTTATCCTTACCGAAATGCTTCGATTGATTCAGTATTTAAACCGATTAAAAATAATATTAGAATCGTAAAAAACATATCTGGCAAAGTCTATGTACCAGCAAATAATCTAAATACAATTGGAAATTGGAATCATAAAGAAGGTTATATGGTATATGCGGCAGTTGCTGATACATTAAGAATTGTTGGAATGCAAATAAATATTGATACTGTGCAAATCAACTTGGCAAAAGGATGGAATCTATTGCCAGGACTTGTTGTTGAACAGAAAAATTTGCCCAATACAGTGCAGTCATTAGTTCAATCAGGATATTTGAAAATTGTAAAAAATATATTTGGGAAAGTTTACTTGCCTGAAAATAATCTTAATACTATTGGAAACATGCTTCCAAACGAGGCTTATCAAATTTATATGACTGAGCCGCAAGTATTTTCATTTCCGTAATGCATTGATCAAAAATGAAAAGGATACAGCAGAAATAATCTGGTTGTTTCTCCAAATTCAATTGCCGGCGAAGGGAATTTTACGTAATTCAAAGATTGACGAAGCCAATTGCAGAATCCTGCACCTTCCGGCAAAAGGCGTACCAGATCATAATCAAGAGCAACGATAAATCTTGGACTACCGTAAACCTCACCCCCATAATATGGGAAGGATTTGCTTGGATCTCGAACGTAATCCGGTGAAACAAGATTTCTTGCGGCATAACCAACGCTCAATTGAAGCCAAGGTAGCCAGTATTTTTTCATTTCTGGAGATAGCATATTATAAATGTCAATCGAAACAAAAAATGTTTGAGATGAATAATCATCAATAAAGAATTCCGATGGTTGCCTTTTGAGTTCTCCATGCCAATCCGATGGGAAATACATAAATTTCATTTGGAAATTTTGAAGAAATGGGATGTAATGTTGCCCTAAATTAAGCAATGCACCGGTTAGATTGCTATACATATCCGATGGACTAAATCCCCAATTCTTGCCATATCCATCCATAATTTCTACATAAAATTGATAACCAAGCCCAACAATAGTTCCGGTAATTACTGCCGCATCCCAACTGAATCCGCTCCACATCAATAATTCAGAATAGAGATATGAATTAAGATAGGCACCGTAGCAATGCCCTGCTTTATCTGCATAAAGTCCATAATGCCCATCCTCAATGATTCTAAATTCGGTTTTATCTTTCCAAATATTTCCCATTTGATAAAGATGCTGAATAACAAAAAAAGATGTTGCCGCCGTTGCAAGAATACCGAAATTCAATGGTCGGATTTGCGTTTCTTTCAATGGTAGTTCTCCATTGAAAGTATATTTTCGTTTGTTGGCAAATGTAAACTCTGTTGGATTTAAATATAAATTTGTATCAATCCTTTCATTTTCGAAGGTATTTTCGATTGCAGGAATATTATTTGAACTATCTTGAAAGATAATATAATTAGACACGAATTGATTGTCGAATGCAAATAAATTAATACTTATCAAAAACAATGTTGCGTT
>JANJUO010000052.1 GCA_024710535.1 bacterium | reverse complement strand
TTGCTCCATCAAATGATTCACTTAACAAGAGATTCAATCCGGCATCTTTTAATACAATTATAAAGTTTAGAAATACCGGTAAAGAAACAATCACCAGTATAAAGTTTGAATATGGATTTGTTGGAATGGATAAGCATACATTTACATGGGAAGGTACATTGCCTACATTGGCAGATACAACAATCACAATGCCTTTCGATGACTATGTATTGATGGAAAAAGATACCGAATTTAATGTGTTTATTAAAGAAGTGAATGGAAAAACCGATGATTATCCTGAAAATAATTTCGGAAAATCATTGGCAAATATGCCGAAGAAATATCCAAAAGGTATAATTGCTCAATTAGTAACTAATAATTATGATATTTTGAATACAGGAAGTCCTTATCAAGTTTATGTGCTAAATAGTAAGAATGAAGTCATCTTCAAAAGAGAAACTACCGACAATAGTAGGACTTATAAAGATACTTTAGATCTTCCGAATGGTGCATATTCTTATATTTTATATAATCCTTATGGATATGGGTTGGGTTATTGGGTATTAGAAAGAAATTACGGCTTGAGATACGGAAGTCTTACGATGTATGCCGGCAATAAACTTATGCAAAATTTCAATCCTGATTTCGGAAATGCTATTAATTATAATTTTATCGTGGCAGATTTGCCAATTATCAAAGCAAATGTTGTTGATAATAAGCATGACTTTGGAGATATTCCTATCGACAGCACAGTATATTTCAATCTTGAACTTGCGGCGGGTAATTCTTTGCCTGCAAAGATAAAATCTATTGTTATGAAAGATGGTGATAACAAAAAATTTGAAATTCTTTCGATAAAACCAGCACCTGAAAACAATGAATGGATTATCAAAGAGGGCGAAAAAGTTACTGTTGAAATCAAATACACTGCTATGCTTAAAGGAAAGAGATTCAGCACGATAGAAGTGTCGTCTAATGATTTTTATTTTCCAAGCAGACAAATAAGAATTGAAGCAAGAGGTGTTGATCCATTAAGTGTAGATGAAAATAACTTCAAATCAAGCATTCAAACTGATGCAAATTATCTTAATGCGAATTTGACAATTGAAAATACAAGTAATTTACCTCAGAATTTTGACATAGAACTCTATAATTCTCTTGGTCAGAAAATTCAAAATATTTTTAGCGGAACTATAGAAAATAACTACCAAATGAATTTCGATATTAGCAAATTAGAATCCGGTATTTATTTTGTCAATACAAAAGTTGGCGAATTCACATACACTAATTCATTTTTGATTGCAAGATAGAATATAATGAATAACATTAAAATACACGATGTTGGAATGAGAGACGGCTTACAAAATGAAGCAAAGATTGTTCCAACCGAAACGAAGATCAAATGGATTCATAAATTAATTGAATCAAATATTGATATTATTCAAATAGGTTCTTTTGTTCATCCTGCAAAAGTTCCTCAAATGGCTGATACAGATGATTTATTCAAATATTTTTCTAAAATTGAGCATAAGCCGGTTCTTTCCGGCTTGCTCTTGAACGAAAAAGGTATGGAGAGAGCCATTAATTGCGGCGTTGAGATGTTCTGTATGGGCGTATCTGCTTCGGATACTCATAGCAAAAAAAATACGGGGATGGAAACAATTGAAGCACAAAAAAGGATCATTGCCATTGCACAAGAATTGATCAAATTAGGGCATAAAGTTCAAGTTTCAGTCCAAAGTGCTTTTGGTTGTGGCTTTGAAGGCAAAATTTCCGAAGAAAAAGTCTTTGAAATTGTGAAAAGTTATATTGAAAGCGGAATTAATAATATCAGTTTGGCAGATACAGCCGGTCATGCATATCCTGAACAGGTTACGAGAATGTTCGCAAAAATCAAAAATGCATATCCGAACTCTGTTTTAACTTGTCATTTTCATAATACTTATGGACTTGGTATGTCGAATTGCTATTCAGCCATCAATGAAGGAGTTGAATATTTCGAAACGGCGTTTGGAGGATTAGGTGGATGTCCATTTACTAAAGTTGCGGCAGGAAATGTTTGTACTGAAGATCTGATTCATTCGATTAATAGAAATAGAAATTTCGAACAAATCAATATTGACAATTTGATTGAAGTATCAAAACAAGCTGAGCAATTCTTCGAGAAAAAGTTGGAAGGATATATTTATAGAGCCGGCAAATTAAACTATTAACATACAGTGGCTGACTAATAAGTATAATTTTTGATAATTATTGTCAAACAAGGATGTTTGACCTACTATATTTATAAAACTTAGTAGTACAAGCATCCTTGCTTGTTACTGAAATTTATACTTATTAGACAATCCCTGATTTTTTTATTCATTGAAACAGATAAAAATATGAAAGAATTCTCTTCGAAACCCGTTTATTTCACATATTTAGGCATTATGGTTCTTACATTTTCGATTACATTTGCCTTGAATATCATTGACTTGAAATTTGTTGAGCAGAACTCAATATTTTATGTGTTATTAAGTTTGATAGCATCTGGGTTCTTCTTTTATTTGGGAAATAAAAAGCGTAGATTGGTAGTTGATGAAAATCAAATTGCTTATTATTCTTCAAATATGCCTTTTGTTTCTCCTTGGAAAGAAATTGCTGTGATTAAATCCTTTCAAGAAATGGGGAAAAGTGCTGAAAATTTGGTTATTATAAAAGAAGATGATAGCATTCTTACTATTTCAAGTGCCTTTTTCAATATTGAAGAGTTGCAAAATGCATTCATTTTCATTGCAAATATTGCAAAAAGCCATCAAAGTATTTCCATTGAAGATGATTTGAATTGGCTAAAAAATTAACACACATCGATTAATGCGAATTTCGAATTACGGTGTTTCGGGTGTAGGTGTCGGGTTTCGGGTGATGGGTAATGTATAAAGGAAATGTAGAGACATCCGATGTTTTGCAAAATTATGATAAATCTCATTTAGAGGTTGGGGCGATAATAAAACAAACATCGGATGTCTTAATTCAAAC
>JANJUO010000043.1 GCA_024710535.1 bacterium | reverse complement strand
TAGAGCGAATAATCGCTGAGAATCAAGAATGAAAGAGCAACATAACCATCGGCTCCAGGCGACCCGCAAAAGCGGCGCGGTTTCAGTGTTCTTTCAAGCCTCGGGGTGCGCCGCTTTTGCGGTCGCCTGAGCCGAAGCGTTAGCTTCTAGTCGAGGAATACGTGAAAATTACGAGCCACATACCGAATGCTACGCTTGAGGCTATTTACTGGTGGAATCGCACCGAGGGCTACTACCACGAATACTTTTGTCGCCTTGATGGCTTAGAAAAAGAGCGCGGTGGGGCATTTGATTTTTTTGTTACTAAAGTATTTCAAGTCTTTCTAACTGAATACTCCGTCAGAAGGAACATTGCGTCTGGGGAGGGCAGTGTTCGGGATTTTGTGGAAACGCTGATTGACTCTGGTTTTTATCGGCAGATTGTTGAAGGCGATTTGAATGCTATCGACCGCTATAGCGATGAGTTCCGAAACAATAATAGTCTAACTAACCGCAGACAAACACGATCATTGCTCAGTAAGGTCGCATTTCTGATCAATCCAAGCAAATTCGCGCTGATGGATTCATACGCAAAGAATTCGTTGTGGCTTCTCGTTAAAGACGATAGAAGGATCAAGAGAAGAGAACTGGAGTGCTATGTGGGTTTCGTCTCGCAGGTAGAGCGCTATATTGAGGAGAATCCAGAAACATTCAACGTAGCAGACTCCCTGCTAATGGAGTTCAGCGAGACTGCCGCCTTTACCTTCTTCTCCACAAATCGAGCTGCATTTGAGCGCCGAGTATTCGACAAGATGTTATGGCTAAACATAGCTAGCTCGAATGGAAAAATCATTGACAACTCGGGATACAGAGCATTCTTGTCGTATTCTGCCAAACACCATGAGCGAAGCTAACAAGCGGTTGAATCCGACGCTTCACTCGCTGCGCGAGTGCGGCGCGGCTGAACCGTGGCGTTAGGCGCTACTTATGAGCCACAAGACAATTCTCGTTATCGCCTTTCTGCTCTCTTGCCAAGCCAACGCGGGAGCGACAGATAGTGCATTAGCCAAAAGTCTGCCGGAGCCCACCACACAGCAAGTTAAGACGGACGCTTCAACGCAAACTGTCTCGTCGCAAGCGACATCGGGAAATTGGGAGCCAAAAGACATCGTGTTGGCAGCGGGGGTCGTTGTTACACTCGTGCTAGGTATATGGAACGCACTTGCTAATTTTCGCTCTGGTCGGCGCACAATATTCGTGAATACCGTGACGAGTCAGCGAATCAAATGGATTGAGCAGCTTCGGCAAGATATTTCAAGTTACAGCGGGCTCGTGTATCACTGGGCGATGACCGACCTCCAGGACAACAAAGAGGAACAGCAAATCCTCAAGGAAGTCGACCGTCTGAACCATGTGATTCGTCTACGTTTGAATCCGAAAGGAACCCACGATAAGGCAATAGAGGTTCTCTTGGCGGCAATTCCGAAACATACTGCCGACCAGGCGAAGATCAAGGAACTTCTTGAGCAGCTAACGGTAACATCTCAAGCCTTGCTCAAGGAGGAATGGGAAAAGGTTAAGGATGAGTCGCAAAACGGGCCTCTTAGTGATCGCGCCTAACCACGCGCTCGAAGCGACGCCGGAAAGCGTCGCGCTTACATCTGGCGTCGGCAGCGGCGCGCTTCAGCGCGAACGTTAGTGTGCAATGGTGCATCGGAAATGATGAAGAATAGGGGATAAGTAGCATGAGCCGCTGGGAAGAGTAGTTTGATAATCATGCAATTCACGAAACCTTGAAGTGGTTACGTGAGTCTGTATCGAAGGCGTTTGATGATATTGATGAAAGTGAGATATCAGAGAAACGACGGATTATCAAAATAATCACGAAGTACGAAGAAATCTTATCCAGCCTAGACGTCGAGATAATTCCTTTTAATCAACTAGATTCTTTGAATAACGCCTTAAGACATCAAAACGTAACCAATCAAATTAATGCTTATATACAAAGTGGCAACGTTGCCAATTTAGTAGAAGTAAATAACCTACTTACAAATCAATTAACACAATTGTGCCTTTTATATAGCCTCAGTGGGCCGTCGGACTTTCATAAGCCCTTAAAAGAACTTGAGAACTTAGTTGATAGCGCAACGGACACCTTGTCTCAAAAGAAAGAAGCGCTTAAGAGTGAGTTGTCAGAATTAGAGTCAAAATCACAAAATCAAGACAATAGATTAACAGAGCTAGATGCACTTATTGAAAAGAAAAAAGTAGAAGTGGAATCTCATATCACAAACTGGCAAAGCCAGTTTTCTAATGCGCAAGAATCAAGAAGCCAAGACTACAATAAATGGAGAGAGTCTTTCTCTTCAGAGAAAGACCAGGAAGTCGAGGAACTAATTGAGAAGTACAACAATAAACTTGAAAAGGATTCAACCCAGTTTCTTAGCGACATAGGTAATTTGTTAAAAGATGGAACTGAAAAGCACCAGTCTATTTTAGAACTGTACGAAATCACTGCTGGCGATAGTGTTGGTGCTGGGTATATTAAAAATGCAAACGACGAAAAGAAGCAAGCGGACAATTGGAGGCTTATTTCTGTCGGTTTTATCGCATTGACAGTAGTCTGGATGCTGTTTGCATATTTTAATACAACAGCTCACATTGAAAGTAATTCGCCACATGTGCAATTACAGGCGCAGCAACTCCCCAAAGGAGTTGATAAAAATGATACGGACAATAAAGTACTAGTATCGTCAAAAACTGATACTGCTATTCCATGGTACAAGTTATTCTTAACATTTTCTTTATCCGGTGTTCTGTTATGGGGAAGCGCTTATTCTGCCCAACAATCCACCAAGCATAGAAAAAATGAAAAGAAAAACAGGTGGTTTGCGTTAGAAGTAAAGGCTATTGATCCATTCATTAGCTCTCTAGAAGAAACGCAAAGAAATGAAATTAAAAGGCAGCTTACTGAAAGGATATTCGGGCAGGCATCAGGCGCAGATGACGACAATACCAAAGTTATCGACGAGCATGTATTGAAGGTGGTTTCAGATGCAATTAGTGGGATTTTATCAAAAATACCAAAATAAATTGCACACTAACCAGGCGCTTCACCCGACCAAAAACCGCGATGCGGTTTTCGTCGGGTGAGCTTGGTCGTTAGCTGATAAGAAAATGGGTTACACAGTCGCACCATATCTGTTTGCATTACTCAATTTGTCATATGCCGCTTATGTGTTTATGAAGCACCATGGCTGGTTACTCGTACCTGAACTAAGCAGAATGATTATTTTTGTGCATGTGGTTGTTACGTTGCCAGCTGTAATGATCGCCACTTTTTGGTTTTGGTATGCATCACGAACAGATGATGTTGGCAAAAATACATGGAAGGTCAGTCTAGTTGGATTATTTGTGCCGGCATTAAGTGTTGTGGGCTTACCAAATGTGAACTCATATTCTACTGATGTTGCTGGCTTTATCTTTACTCTGGTACTCATGGGTATACTTGCATACTTGTTTGCGCGAGACATAAAGCAAAAATGAGCTCAGCTAACAAGTGCATCAAGATCGCTCACTTTCGTTCGCTAGGACGCCGCTACCGCGGCGCCCCTTATGCTGGTCGTTATGTGTACGCAATAACGCTGTGAATCTTCTTTTGTCTGTAGCGAAGACCGACTGCGCAGTCCACTCCCGCCTTACTTATTGAGCGTGCCGAACCAGAATTCTGTGTTGCGTTCCAGAAATTCATCCCAGCGCATGTAGTGCGAGCCGTCGCAGGAGAAGTTGAGGCCAACCATGCCGTTGACGATGTTGAGGGAGCCGGCGCGCAGGTAGACGTTTTCGTCGGCGAAGCGCAGGGTACGGAACATCTCGAATACCTGCATGACCTCGGCCGGCGGCACGATGGCGCGCGGGTGGTAGGGGCGGCGCGGGTAGGCCAGGCAGGTGTTGGGGTCGGTGAGCTGATCGATGGTGAGCAGGCGGTAGACGAAGGGGTCGTCCACATGCCACAGGGTGCCGCGGCTGGAGGAGAAGTGCAGCTTGCCGTGGTACACGCCGTGTTCGAGGATCAGCTCGCTCATGATCGGCAGCACCTGATCCAGGTGGCGGTCCATCAGACTTTCGGCGCGCTGGTGCTGGAAGATGCTGCTGCGGATCGCCGGGTCGCCCTTGATCTGGCGCCAGGTGTCCGGCTCGCGGTACAGGTTGCCGGTGAGCGGCAGTTCGCGCAGGTCGTAGTCGGCGCCGAGAAAGCCGCAGCGTTCGCCGTCCTGATCGCGGATCACCTGAATCGCGGTGAGTGACGGGCGCTTCTTGTTGCGGCTGATGTAGGCCTCGGACAGCTTGAAGTCGGTGCTGCCGATGATGCCCTGCATGTAGGGCCGATCCATGCGGTGGCGGGCGTA
>JANJUO010000628.1 GCA_024710535.1 bacterium | reverse complement strand
AGTTTTGTAAATATGAATTTGAAAATATGTTGTAGTAAATTAGATAAATAAATATGAAATGTAGCGTTGTTATTCCTGCCGGTGGTCTTGGTAAAAGATTTGGAGGTAATATACCCAAGCAATACCTTGAATTTGCCGGTAAACCAATTTTAATGCAAACGATAAATTTGTTCGAAAGCATGGAAGAAATTGATAGTATAATTGTGTCTGTTCATACTGAATGGTACACTCGAACAAATGAAATGATTAAGCAATATGGATTCAAAAAAGTTAAAGAATTAGTGATTGGTGGGGTCGAAAGGCAGGATTCTGTTAATAATGCCCTTCACACTCAGTCCGTAGAAGAATCAGATGTAGTTCTGGTTCATGATGCAGTTAGACCACTTGTAACTCCTAAACTTATCAGAAAAGTGATTGAGGTTGCCGAAGAATTTGGTGCGGCTATTCCTTATATCCGTCCAAAAGATACAATCAAAGAAATTACTGCAAGAGAAATCGTTGTTAAGACCATCGACCGCTCAAAATTGGTTATGGTGCAAACTCCACAAGGATTTTGGCCCGATATTCTCAAAAATGCTTACGAAAAAGCAAAGGCGGCTAATTATATCGGTACGGATTCAGCTCAATTACTTGAATTTATTGGTTATAAAGTAGCTGTTGTTCCCGGTGAAGATGAAAATATCAAAATCACAACACCGCTTGATATTCGCTTTGCAAATATGATCATGGAAGAACGTCTGAAGTAGAAATTTTAATTTGAAAAGTGTCGCGAATAATATTCCGGCACTTTTTTATTTTAGGTAATTATTTATGAATATAAAATTTTTCATAATTTTTTTACTTGTTAGCGTTAATCTGACCATCCTTGCTGGCGAGAAAAATCTTGGTGTTTATGCTGGATTGGAATTCAAACCTGCGTTTATTTCTGATGAAATATCAATTTTCTCCGGCTCTCGTGCAGGAGTAATTTTTAATGAAACTATTGGAGTTGGGCTGAGTATCTACTCTATGACTTTCAATAATTACAAACCAAATTTTTTCGATGAAAAACTTCAAACGCAACCATTTCTTGAATATAATTACTATGGATTAGAATTAGAGTACTTCTTTTTGCCCAAAAATGATTTATATGCTTCATTTCATTTATTTGCAGGAAGAGCAAGAGGCAATCTTAATATTTCCGATATAAATATCGAAGATAGTTTGAATTATGAGCCACAATATATGAATGTTGGGTATTTTATTGTAACAGAGCCCGGAGCCAATCTATATCTGAAATTGCGGGATTACTATAGGATAGTTTTGGGAGTTGGTTATAGAATTGCACTTAATGCAGATTTGAAATTTACAGGCACAACAATCAATTTATCCGACAATAAATTGAGCGGACTCTATGCTCACGTTTCAGTATTATTTGGTAGCTTTTGAATTTATATTTAATTTTATTGCTGAATTCATTTCTTTATCAACAGACTTTAGGTAAATTCACCTTTAACTTATGATTTATTACAATCAAAGTTTGTTTAATTTCATTCATACATAAACATCATCATAAAACAAAATAAAACGTCAAATTTTATTTATTGATAATATTATTAATCTTAATATTTCATTAATTATTCGATTAATTATTAATATAATCAGCTTTTTTCAGATTCAATTAACTCTCTTTCTGAAATGATTTTCTACGATAAATCAAACAATCCTTCACAAAAAATAGAATTTATTTGCGTATTTTTGAGTGGTTTATATTATAAATTTCAGAAAAGTCAGCAAAGTGATTTTTTTATTTTTTTTTAATAAATTTTATTATTTTTGTAAAATGAAATATGGAGAATAGTACAATGTTGGTATTTTTTAGAATTTTAATTTTAGTCGTTTTCTCGACTTATTATGTTTGTGCACAATGGGAGCAATTCGAAAACATTGAGCAATTACAAAAAGATTTTAAGATATATGATCGTGAAGATGGCTTTATAAATGCAAATAGATTTGTTATTTCCAACGATTCTAAATATGCTTATGCGATAATAAGCGATTCAATTTTCAAATTAAATTTAAGCAATGGTATGATTGAAGATAAAATTGCATCATTCAAAGTTGAATCAATATCAGAGAATGCCAAAGCATTTATCACTGAAGAAAAGCTTGGAAATTGGAAAGCTTACAAAATGGATACTCCTAATGATTTGATTGCTGAACTTTCTAAAGATGCTTTTACCGGTTCTTTCAAAAAATATTTTTTTGTTGATACTAATTTCAGATTAGTATCAAAGTTTGGATTTTATAATATCAGTGGTTCCAATAAAGAAATGGGCAACTTTAGCATAATTAAATTTTCAAGGTTTAATAATGTTTTTTATGAGCGATTTGAATATAGTAAATCATATTCTTATCGTTATGATGCGACTTATAAAGATGAAGTATCCGGAGTATTTTATTCTCAAGATACTTCTATAATTTTGGAAGAATATGAAGAATCAGGTTGGGCATCACATAGTAGTTCCGGAAGTACAAAAAGTGGTAAGGATTTGTCAATTACCGATGCGGCGATTAGTATGGATGGAAAAAATCTTGTGTGTGTCAGTAATTCTCAATATTATTTCTATCCCAAAGAAAATATCGATTTAAAAATAGTAAGTAAAATTAATCCTATTTTGACTCAAACAAAAAATCTAACTATTTCCACAAATAATAAATTTTTATTATCAACACGAAACAATAAAATATACTATTTTCGATTGAAAAATAATGAATTTGTAGATTCGATTACAATTCCTGAATCAATCGAAATATCTAAGATTTATTTTGCCCCAGATAATTCATATTTATATATTACTGATACTAATGGGGAATTATATAGAATTGATGTTTCGCCTTTGTTAGATGTTGAAAATAATCATCAATCGAATGAATTGGAGAATTTGACCATTTCTCCAAATCCAGTTTATGATTATTTTTATATCAATGAACCTAATGTCAATACAATTGAAATTTACTCAATAGAAGGGATAAAAATTTTCGAAGAAAGCAATACTTCCAGAATTAATGCGAGTAAATTATCGCCCGGTATGTATTTTGTAAAATCAAAAAATAGAATTGCAAAATTTATAAAGTATTAATAATTTAAAAATC
>JANJUO010000627.1 GCA_024710535.1 bacterium | reverse complement strand
GTGCAATTATTGGTACTGTGTTATTAAATTCACGAATTCTTCGAGTAGCTTCCAATCCATCAATACCGTGCATCTTTATATCCATCAAAATCAATGAAATATTATCATTTTCACTGCAAAATTTTATTGCATCAAATCCACTTTGCACATGAACTACTTTGAAATTTTCTTTTTTAAGTATTACATTGATTAACGCATAACTTGCATAATCATCTTCAACAACTAAGATAAGTCCTTTTTTCATTGTGTTTGATTCATTTTGTTTAATGGTTACATTTTGATTTTTTGATTTAGTATTTGCGGGTTTATATTCAATAGAAAAATAGAAAGTACTGCCTTCGCCAACTGTGGATTCCACTCTGATAGTTCCGCCAAGCATTTCAATATATGCTTTTGCAATCGACAAGCCAAGCCCGGAGCCTTCGTGTGGACGCGTGATTCGCAAATCCGCTTGAACAAATCTATCAAAAATTGCATCCAATCTATCTTTGGGAATTCCAATGCCAGTATCTTTCACATAAAATATTAGTTTATCATAATCAATATAATTGCCTATTTCTATTTCACCATTCTTGGTGAATTTAATTGCATTTTTCACCAAATTTGTGATTATAGAGTCAAGTTTATTCTTATCTGAAATAATTCTGGCTGATTCACCTTTCACAGTATTTGCTAAAATGAGTTTATTATTTCTACTATTTGCTTGAATACTATAGAAATTAATATGATATGTCATAATATCTTCAATATCAAATACAGTCATATTTAACGGAATCTGTCCTGCTTCGATTTTTGAAATTTCAATAATATCATTTATTGTGCTTAAAAGACGCTCTCCACTAAGATTCATAACCCTAATAAATTCGCTTCTTTCTTCCGAACTGAGAATTGGATCATCCAATAAATTGAGAAATCCAAGAATGCCATTCATAGGAGTACGAATTTCATGGCTCATATTTGCAAGGAATGCCGATTTTAACCTATCGCCTTCTTCTGCTTTTTCTTTTGCTTCAATTAATTCAGATGCCAGTCGAATTCTATCTGTTATATCTATACCTTGAGCAATAGTGGCAATTAATTTTCCATCAGAATCTGAAATATTTGCCGAATTCCATAATACAATTCTTTTTTGACCACTTACATTGAAAATTGGTATTTCGATGTCATCGAGAAGTTCGCCTTCCATAGCTCTTTTGATTATTTTCATTGAAGAAACCATAGATTCATAAGGAAACAGAATTTGCAAAGGTTTTCCCAAAACATTTTCTCTGCTAAGACCGGTTAGTTTTTCGAAGGCGTGATTAAATTCAGTAATCTTCATATCCAAAGACCAAGTTATAATTGGAGCATTTGCATATTTAATAAGATTTTCTAAGTATTCCTTTGTTTCCCGTAGTTCCAATTCAACTTTTTTTCTTTCTGTAATTGTAAAGTCAGAGCCGCGATATCCAAGCAAATTTCCTTCATTATCCAATATAGGAATTCCACTTGTTAGAACCCAAATTATTTTTCCATTTTTACTAACTATAGTATTTTCGAAATCAACAAAGAATTCTTTCCTCTCGAAAATATCAAAAGATTCTTTGATAAATTCTTCTTTACCTTCTTCGGGATGCAAATCATAAAAGTACATTTTCCCAATAATATCATGAATTTTATAACCTAACAATCTCTCTGCAATATCGCTGATATAAGTAAATAAGCCGGTTTTATCCACTTCCCAAATCATTGTATCGCTTTGCTCTGCAAGCATCTTTAGTCTTTCGTCGCTATTTCTGAGTGCTTCTTCCATAGTATAACGATCTGTAATATCAAATGCTACAGATTGAAATCTTGTGATTCTATCAAATTCATTAAAAAATGCTCTATTTCGCCATTCATAAACGAGTCTCTTTTCATCAGGAAAATTTTGATCTTGAATATGTACTTCCATAGGATTTTCAGGGGTTAATTCCATCAAATCAAATTTGAGTTTTTTAGCAACATTTTCTTCAATCATATCAAAGAAATTCAAACCAACCAACTCATCTTGAGTTTTGTCGGTAAATTGAGCAAGAGGAGGATTCACGTAAGTAATTGTTCCATCAGGCAAAAATGAAGATATTAGAATAGGCATATCATCTGCTAATTTTCTGAATCTCTCTTCGCTTAATTTCAGATTAGTTTCAGCTTTCTTTTTTTCAGTTATATCATTAACCAAAACGTGACGAACATTTCTATTTTTATAAATTACGGAATGAGAATAGATTTCAACGTAAATAATTTCGCCATTCTTTTTTAAATGACGCCATTCACCGGCAGGATTATAAATTTTTCTTGTTTTCTCAATATCCTCAAGCAATGCTGGAATATCATCTTTTGGACGAATATTAAGCAAGGTCATATTCAGCATTTCATCACGCGAGTAACCGTATTTTTCAATAACAGCATTATTAACTTCCAAAAATCTTAAAGTGTCCAGATCATACATAAACATTGGTTGCGGATTATTTTCGAACATTTTTCTGTATTGCTCTTCGCTTCTTTGTATTTCGTTTTCAAAATGCTGTCTTTGCTTAAGATTTACAATCATTTGCGCCAAAACTTTCAGAAGATGCTCATCATTTTTTGAATAATAATAATTTTTCTCAACAAAATCGAATCCTACAAATCCCAAACATTCAGATTTGAAAATCATTGGCACTGTTAGGATACTTTTAATATTCTCTTCAAGCAGTAAAGATTGAAAATCGCCGGGTTCCATCTTTTCAACATCGCTAATATAGTAATTATTTCCTTGTTTATGGCTATTTACCATAGTTGCATTCTTATCGTTTGAAACTCTTTGTAAATCGTCTATATGTTGGCTTATCCCTGAGCGACACCATTCATAAGTATTTTTTTGATAATTTTCTTCAAAATTATATTCGAAAATATAAACTCTATCCGCCCCAACAAATCCAGCCATCTCCTCCAAAGTAGAATTTATTACATCATCAATATATTCAGGATGAACATTTATAAAAACAACAGCAATTTTTGTGAGGAAAGAGAGCAAATCATTTTGCTTTTTAAGTGCAATTTCAGTTTTTTTTCTATCTGTTGTTTCAGTGAAATAAATAACGATGCCATCATTAATTGGATAAATTCGATTCTCAAACCAGCGATCCCATGGTGCATAGTAATCTTCGAATTGAAAAGTTGATTTATTATCTATGCATTCCTGATAAATCTTCGCAAATGGAGTATTTTTTGCATCTGGAAACAATTCATAATAATTCTTTCCAACCAAATCTTCAGGTTTTGAACCTAATAATTCTGCACCTTTATTATTCAGAAATACGTAATTCATTTGCTTATCGAAAGCAACCACACCATCGGTTATGCTTTGAAGCATATTTTTGAATAATTCTTGAGAATCATTAAGTTTTTTTTCGACCTCAATAATTTCGCTTTCATCCCAAAAAATTACTGCAAACGTATCTTTATCGAGAGGATGTAATTCCAATTTCATCCATTTCTTCAATAATTCTGAGTAAATTGTGATTTCTTTTCTATTACCTGTTTGGAAAATATCGGTAATTAATTCAAAAAAATTTATATGCTCACTCAGAACAATAGGGAAGAATTCTTTGATGCTTTTATTTATAATATCTTGTGATTGAATTCCCAAAAATTTCTCGTAGGAAGAATTTACTTCCAGCCAAAAATAATCAATCACCTTTCCAAATTTATCAAATTCTGCTCTATGATATGCACAAGCAAAACTTGTATTATTAATTATCGATTTATAAAAACTATCTTTCATAAAACCACTTAATTTAGGGAATTAAATTTAGTTCAAAAATATAAAAAAAATAATTCATATACAATAATAATTATCTTTTGAAAAAGAATTGTTGTTCTGATTTCTTTCTATTATCTGCTTTTGAAGTTGCTAAAGAATCTGTAATTTGTGGGTTTTAGCCACGAGATTAATAATAAATATTTTACTTAATAAACAAATTGTTAGAATTAGTTGCAATCATTCCAGATTTATTGATAAACTTAAATTGCAAAATTACAACACCAAAACCCCATCAAATAAAGAATTTAAACATTTGAAAATATATGTAATGAAATTTTTCTTTTATCTTCTGCAATCGAATCTAAATTAATTTAACATTAGTAAAAATATTTTCAATAATTAATAAAATTAAATTAAATAATTGACAAAAAATTGGTAAATTAGATTTTCTTATTTTACGATAAGAATTTATTTTTTACATAATATTATGGTTATGATTATGAAGAAATTTTACTATATAAATTTGCTGGCATTTTTCCTGATTTTGGTTGATTTTCATTATTCAAATGCGCAGGTTGCTTGCGACTCATTGAAGCATTGCACTCTGAATGTTGCTAATTTTACGGTTACTTCTGGAAAAGGTGCTCATTATGTGGATGTTAGCAAAACATCTTCATTAGAAAAAATCACTAATGCTATGACTTTGGAAATGTGGGTGAAAGCCAAAAAACAAGCCGGAAAAACCCAGTTTCTTGGTGGTATTTGGGGTCCAGCCGAAGATGTGAATGATGTTTGGGTTTTATATATCAATAAAGCAGACGAACTTGTTTTTGAAATTAATGGCACTGGTACCAATCTTCGAAGTACCGACAACACTATTGCGAAAGTAAATTTTGCTCCATTTTATGACAAGTGGCACCATATAAGTACAGTTTTTGATGGTGCTACCCAAACAATTCAAATTATCATCAATGGTTATATAGTTGCAACCGGCAGAAATAATCAATATCCAGCAAATTCACTTAGAAAATTGCAGAATGATGAATTAGGTTTGCAGATTGGAAGCACGAATGCCCTTTCGAATGATTTTGATAATCAACGCACTTTTCTTGGACAAATGGATGAAATTCGTCTATGGGCAAGAACTTTCACTGATTCGGAAATCTATTGTCAAAAAGATAAATCTCTCGAAGGCAATGAAAAGGATTTGGTTTTATATTATCGTTGCAATCATAATCAAACAATTTTTACTCTTTGCGATGCAACTGGTAATGGCAATTGGGGAAGATTGCGTAGTGGTATGGTATGCATTGGATCAGATAGATATTACAATAAAACGCTTTTCGTTGAGCCCGTCAATGGAACATTTCCATTGGTGGATACTTTGAAATGCACAAACACAAAAACATTTAATTTTATTGTTAAGGATACCTCAGGCTGTAATAAAACATCATATATTCGAGTTCGTGGCGATTATTATCAGAATTTTACAGTTACTCCGGCAAGAATTGATAATATGGAGAAAGGGCGCGAGTATCCTGTTACCGTAACATTGAATGCAAATTTTACCGGTCAGATAATCTCTTATTTGCAGGTTTATAATGCAAATAGATGTCAAGACTGGAATAATATGCAAATGAAAATTTCTCGAATTAATGAATTAAGTTATGCAAAAGATACAATTTTTTATGATTCATTAAAAGTGGGATGTATTCAGGCTCCATATCATGATTCTGTTTTGAAAATCTGCAATCTTACCCAGCAAACTGGCACTCCACGAAAGATAACTATCAGCAAAATTACTCTCACAAGACCAGATATTTTTAAATTGGTAAATGCAAATTTACCTATTGAAATCGAGCCCGGAAAATGTTTCGATTTGATTGTAAGATTTACTGCAAAAGATACAACCGGACTAATTACTTCAAATATGACTATCGAATCCGATGACGCTTGTCAGAAAAGTATGAACGTTCCTCTTGTTGGATTTTTGCGTGAAGTTATCGGAATTTATCGGACGGATGGCAAATCAAAATTAGATAGTATAAATTTTGGCACAAGTTGTGTGAATTTCCCATCAGACGCTGTTCAATTTATATGGTCGAATTTGTTCTGGCAAAATATTCAAGTTGATTCAATAATTTTTCCTGAGAATTTTCTTGGAGTAAGGTATCGTTATCCTGTTGTTCTTGAACCCAAAACTGGTTATATGCCAGATTATTTCAGATTTTTCCCAACAAAAGCAGGCAATTTTTCTGATTCGATAATTTTTGTTGTTCGATCGGGTGGATGTACTATTCATAAAAAAGTCTATGTTCGCGGTAGAGGATACAAGGCGGAAGTTCAATTTGATGTATCATCAATTGATTTTGGCGATGTGTTTCTTGGGCAACAGTTTGATGGTGGAGTGCAGGTTACAAATCTAAGTCATTCAACAATTAATTTAACTTTTTATCTGAAAAAAGGCGATGGATTTATTTTGAATAATCCCAAAAATCTAACTTTGGGACCAAATGCAAAGGGATTTGCGAGTTTATCTTTCCGCCCGACTGAAGAAAAAACCTATTATGACGAAATTTGCTTTTTTGAGAATAATTGTTACGAAGCATCTTGTATTCCAATTCAAGGAAAAGGTGTAACAGAAAGATTTTCTTATATACCGCAAATATTGACTATTGATAATGTTATTGGCTGTCAAGAAGATTCGAAAATTGTGAGAATTGTTAATAATTCAAATTTAGTTCAAACATTAACCGATTTCAAACTTGATAATCCAAGCGGAAAATTTGCAATGGATCCTCCAACATTTCCAATAAATGTACCTCTTGCGAAAGGCGAATTTATAGAATTCAAAGTCAGATATATTCCAAATGATGTTACTGTTGATAGAAGTGATAAGGCATTATTGAGATATAAAACTCAAGATGGGCAGAATTGGGCAGCTAATATTGAAGGAAATTCCGTAATTCCTAAATTGATAATAACAGAAGAAACTCTGTTTGGAACATTGGAATTAGGTGAAAAAGTTCAGAAAATTATTGTTATTGAAAATATTTCTGCTTTTGGTATTTCGCTTGATAGTTTGGCATTTCCCGATGGATTTTCTTTGGCTTATCCAAGTACTTGGACTTCAAAAATGCTGAATCCAAAGGATACAATTCACATTGTAGTGGAATTTTTTCCAACAATGGCAAGGGAATATATTGATTTTATTTATGCTTATTCAAAATCGCCATGTAATTCTGTAACTAAGGGAAAAGTTTCTGGCAAAGGTATAATTGTGCCGCTTGATGTGCCGATTTCGGCAATTTTCTACGGCTATGTGAAGCAATGCGATTGCCTTACAAGACAAGTGCAATTGATTAATGAATCAAAAGTTTATGATATGAAAATAGATAGTATATGGATTGATGATTTTGATGTCGTGAATGGAAAACCGGAATTCTTCTCATTTACATCCGAAATGTTTGCAGGTCAAGGAAGTAAGTTTCCATTTATGATTCCTCCATTAACACGAGATTCTTTGAAAATTTCTTATTGCCCGCGCGGAGTTTCGCATAGAGATTCGATAAATCATCCTGCAAGAATTCATATTCAAGCACAAGGAGCCGGTTGGAATAGAAAATTTAGCACTTATTTGCTCGGCAATCAAACTTTGTCAATTGATTATCAAAGATATTTGACTGCTTTTGCCCCAACGCGTGTGGATACATTTGCCACTCCAAGATATTTGAATATTACAATTCCTGATGTGAGTGTAAATCCAGAAAAATTGCCTGTTAGAATTGATTCAATATCATTCATACCTGATGAAAGAGTATTTTATGTTTCAGATAGTTTGGGAAGAAATTTTCCAATTACGATAAATGCAAATGATACTTTGAAGCTCAAAATTACTTTCAAGCCGCGTGCAGTTCGAGAGTATTCCGCAAAGATGGTATTGCATATTTCAAGTCCATGCAAGTTGACCGATACCACTCATTTGCTTACCGGAAGCGGCTTTGCTCCGGCTTATGGCTTATCTTTCAGATTTGATAATTTCAGACTTGAGCCCGATACTTTCAAAGTGATTACTTGCGAAACGGTCGATATTCCCGTTTATTCATCGCGTACTTTTCCTGCTGAAATTGTTGATATTATGCTCAGATATAAGTATGACACTACCAAAATTGAATTTGTAGGTGCTGTTTCACCTTATTTGAATGATACTTGTAAGCCATACACCCCATTAATTTCTCATAAATATTTGGTTGATGGCAGTTATTTTCTTTTGAAAAATTATTGCAATGTGGATTCAATCAATCCAATTTTGATTGCTACATTCAAGCCAAAACGAAATATTCGCGACACAATCGACATCAAATTAGACTCGATTAAATTTGATACCGAAGAAGTTATTCTTTATCATATAATTGCAGAAAGTGATTTTGGCAATTTGGTGATTTTGCAACCCGAAATGGCGGTATTGAATAATGTTGATTTCGATTCTGTGGAAGTGCTCGATTGTGCCGAGCGAACAATCGCTGTTAGGAATATAGGCGACATTCCAATTTCTGTGGATAAAATATTTAATTTGCCTGAAAATGTTAAATTGAAGTCAATTGCTCCACCTGCCGGAACTATGATCAATGTAGGGGATTCTGCAACTGTTACGATTGAATTCTGCCCTCGTAAAAAATTGCAGATAGATTCAATATCTTACATTGAAGCGATTAATCCTTGTAAGTTGCTTGATTCAAGTAGAATAGAGGGTATTTCTTTTGCACCGGAATTTCCATTTTATACAGATATTACAACGAATTTTGCAGTAAGCGATACCGTTTCAACCGTTATCGGCGATACAATTACTATTCCAATTTATCTTGAAAAAGATTTTGCCCGTACAATTAATGGTGTTACTTATTGGCTTGAAGATTTGAGTTTTGAAGCAAATTTCTCTTATAATCCACGTGTACTGAAATTTATTTCAGCAAAGAGCACAATCAATGGAGAATTTAATTTTGCAACTCAATTGAAACAAATCAATATGAAATTCGGCAAAGTTTTCAATTTGAAAAGTGGGAAGATTGCCGAATTGAAATTCCTTACAGTGGTTCCTGATAGTTTGTTTACAGAAATGAATGTTGAAACTTTGAATTTCGTTACAGATTCGATTATGTTTTTGGATATAATTCCAATTTCTGAAAAATCTGTATTGATTTGCAATGGTAGTTGCAATCTTACATATATGAATTATTCTACAAATCTGCCAATATTGAAGCAAAATGCTCCTAATCCATTTGCAAATTCTACCAAAATTGAGTTTACTCTTCAGGAGCGTGCAGCAACAAGTTTCAGGATATTCAATTCAACTGGTGAACTCGTTAAAACGGTGCTTGATGGTAGTATTGTTATGATCCCGGGTAATTATACAATCGAAATTGATGCCTCCGAATTCGAAAATGGCATATATTATTATGAATTGCAAAATGGTATTTTTAGGGATTTAAAGAAAATGGTAATTACAAAATAGAAATTATTGAGAATATTTTATATTGTTTAGCACTCGTTACCAAGCCTCAGCTTAGTTACATTAAATAAATGTGAAGGTAACTATGATGGGGCTGATTTATCATAATTGAAAAATTTATTCATAGAAATTTAAAATGAATAATTAAAAGTTCTTTTTTAAATGGATTCCATCAAAATTGTTAACAACTTATTAAATT
>JANJUO010000619.1 GCA_024710535.1 bacterium | reverse complement strand
AAATCAAGGATCGAATCCAATTGAAAAACTTAAATTGACTTATAAAGTTTATGATTTGACTTCCGGTACTTTGATGACAACCGTTGATAGTGTTTATGATCTCACTTCAAATCCTATGGTTTTGAATGAAAGCAGAATTTTTGCTATGAAGAGATATATCCCAACAAGAACAGGTTCATTTAGAATTACTGTAGAAGCAAAAAATACAGAAGTATTTGCCGATGATATACCTGACAACAATGTTTATCCAAGAACAGGTGCAAAAAATCACGTATTTTTGATTGGATATGAAACTGAAGTTGAGCCGGTAGCAATGTTATCTCCAACTTCACCTGTTTATTTAAACAGACCATTCCGTCCAGCGGCAAGATTCCAGAATAATGGCGTTGCGGACGTATCTTCTGTTCCTGCAACATATACAATTAAAAAGAATGGCGTTGAAGTTTATAAAGAAACAATTATTATTGACGATATCCCAAGTGGATTTGTTAAATATGTAAATGTTTATTGGCCCAAATCATTCATCCCAACAGAACTTGGTTCTTATGAAGTTACAATTGAAATCAATGCTCCATCAGACGAAGTTGTATCCAATGATAAAAAATCATTTTCATTCTCAGTTAGCGCGGGTTTGAAAGGAACATATACAATTTCTAAATCAGGCGGCAACTATCCTACAATCAATGATGCCGTAAAAGCATTATACAAAAATGGCGTTGATGGACCTGTTACATTCTTATTGAATGATGCAGTATATAATGAAGGTAATGTTTTGTTTAACGAACCTGCAATTGATTTTTCATCAAAAATCATTGGTGCTAATTCAGCAAATACAATTACTTTTGCAGTTAATCCATTGAATGCAAATTACGGGGCTGTTACTATTAATTTGCTTACTGCAAATGGTATCGGTATGTTCTTCGGTCAGAACACATTGCCAAAGTATCCTGAAGCAACAGTTCTTGGAGTTAGCCAATCATTAGTTAAAAATTATGCAAATAGTGATGGCTATATCATTTTTGATGGTGGAACCAAAAAATCTATCGTTTTGAATTTGAAAACAACAAGCACTTTCCGTGCAGTTATGTATCTTGCAACAGGTGCTTCTAATATCACAGTTAAGAATTGTATAATCAAAGACGGTATCAATCAAGCACCATCTTATGCTTGCCGCTTGCCTCTTACTGTATATAATTCATTATCACAAAGTTTCAGCTATGAAGCAAACTCAACAGTTTCCGGTACATTCTCTGCAGGTGTTCTTTTGAGAACTACTTCTCCTAAAGATGCACTTTTGGGAACAAATATTATTGGTCTTGACACTTTAACCAACAAAAATAATGTTATCATGAATAATGAAATTTCTAATTTCGGTTATGGTATCGTCTCTTTAGGTTTGGGTGCAATGTATGATAATGGTGCTGGTGCTTATAAAATGAATTATAATATGATGAACAAATTCAGTGGAAACAAGATTTTTGATGTATCAAAAGCAGGTGTTTTTGTTGGATTCGAAAAATCATCAGAAATTTTCAGAAACAGAATTTATAATATCACAAGTACTTGTGATGGTACTGGTGTTGGCGTTGCAGTTGGTGGCGAAATGCGTACTGGCTGGTTTGGCTATCATAATATTGATTTGTTTATCTCAAGTAATGAAATTAGCAATATTTCTGCAGCTAACAATGTTTATGGTATCAAAGTTGATCAAAACTATATCGAATTTGTTGACAAAGATGATAAATTCTTCTTCCCTAATGAAGACGAAAAAATCAAAATCGTTAACAATAATATTTGGGGCTTAGTGCCAAATGCACTAACTACAAATGTATTTGGTATTTTGATGACAACTGAACGCAGTGTAATGAATTGGAATACAATGACATTGACTCCAACCAAAGCAAATTACTTTACAAGAAAAGACTTTATTGCAAATAATACTATCAACTTCGAAGATGATGGTATTAATAATAAAGGTGCTATTGCTGCTGTTGCTTTATTGAACAATATGCATACAACTTTCTACAATAATGCTATTGCTGTAAACGATAAAATTATTGATGCAACATCACCATTTATGGCTTCATTATTTATGTATTCTGTTCACCCATCATTCCATAGCTTGATAGCTGATAGAAATGCTTATTGGTTTGGTAATTCTAATGCAACAATCGTGAGATTTGTTCGCATAGATGAAAATAGCAATATTATCGAAAGTGGTTCAAAGAATGAATTCTTTACTATCGACCAATGGCAACAATGGACAAAACAAGATATTCTTTCAGTTGTTGGCGATTGGACTAATGACTATGTGAAATCAGGAAACATTCCTTATACTTACAGAGTTAAATCCAACCCCGCTCCTGTTAATTCAATATTGAACAACAGAGGCAAAAATCTTGCTGAAAATCCTGTTGATATTGATGGAAAATCAAGAGGTCTTGTTGGCGAAAGATACGACATTGGTGCTGTTGAATTTGCAGGAATTAATTTGACAAAAGATTTGGAAGTAATTGCTATTTCCGAACCAGGTAGATACAAAGCAACTGCCGGAATGCCTTTTGATGATGCTGAATACATTATGACTACATCACCAGTGAATGTTGTTTCTCACGTTAGAAGCAATGGTTCAATGTTGGTAACTCATACAAAAGCAACATTGAAAATTTACAGACAAAATCCAACCGGTGGCTGGGATTTGGAAATGACAGTTGATTCTCCAATAGATGAATTATTCAATAGCGATGATGCAAAAATTAATTTTAAACTTGCTGATGGTATTAATAATCCACCTTCAAATCCAGAATTTTTCCCTAAAACTTATGGTGATTTGAAGAATTTGAATTATCAAATTCCTCCACAATTTACTTATATGAGAGCAAACGTTACTCCTTTGTATAAACTTGAAGTAACTGTGCCTTTCGATGAATATAATGCAAATAATAAATGGGAAAAAATTGTAAGATTCTACTTGCGTA
>JANJUO010000618.1 GCA_024710535.1 bacterium | reverse complement strand
AAACCGGCAAGTTTTTGCTTCGTATCTGAAATTTCGCTTTTTGCTGATTCGATCTCAAATTCTTCCGGTATTGAAATCTGCTCGGTAATCAAATCGATTTGATAATGCTCACTTGCTTTTTCAATTATATTTTTCAAATTCAATTCTAATTCGTTCAGTTTTAATTCTTTTGAATGAAGAACAGATTTAACTCTATCGAGTTCTTTTCGCTTAGCAGTAAATTCATTGGAATAATTTGTATATTGCTCATCGATCGCAATTTTTTCGTTGGAGAGCAATTCTCTTTTTGACTTATAATTTACAATTTCTGAATTCAACATATCCAATCGAGTATTTGCCTTTTGAATAGATTCTTCAAGAATTTCACGTTCATTATCAATCGAATCAAATTCATGATTTTTCTGCTTAATTTTCAAATCAAGAGAATTTTTATTTTGATTCAATCTAATTATATCGTTTTCGCAATTCTTCAATTCATTTGAAATTTTGATAAATTCAAACTCGGAATTTTTCAATTTTTCTTCAATCGATTTGAGCTCTTTTTCTTTTGAATTAAAATCATTTTGCAAATCATTATAAATCTGCTTTTTCTCTTCTAAATCCTTGTTGAATTCATTAATTTCATCATCGAATTTCTCGTTTTCATCGACAATTTCAGCCAATTCATCTTGAACACGAAGCACAGATTCTTCAATCATAATCAAATTATTATCAAGAGTATCTTTCTTGAGTTCAAGTTGGTTGATTTTCTTAGTCATTTCTGCTTTTTGATATTCAATTTTTTTCACTTGTTGAGTTAGATAATTAATATCAATAGCAGACATTTCTAAAGTTTTTTCGTTAAGATCTGATTGAAGTTCGGCAATGCTATCATTAATAATTTTAATTTCTCCGCTGATATTTTGGATTTTTTCCTTTTTACCAACCCACATTCCCTCTGTTTTGGAAAATGAGCCGCCTTTGATCAATCCTGCACAATTGAGCAAATCACCTGTAATTGTAACAGCCGAATCCACTAAATTATTCTTAATCAAATTCTCTGCAATTGCAAGATTCTCAACAATTGCACATTTTCCCAATAAACCACGCAATGCAAATCTGATTTTATCATCAACTCTTGCAATTTCGCTCAGCCAAGCAATTGCACCATTTTTTTTAATATCTTCCGAAGGCGGCAAAATTTCAGGAATCAAATCTCGAATAATAAAGCCAGATTTCCCTTTTTTGCTGTTTTTCAAAGAATTAATCCCTGCTAATGCCTCATCTAAATTATCAACCACAAAACTATGAGCATAATCGCCCAATGCGGCAGTTACTGCAGTTCCGAACTCATCATCAATACCAACAATTTCACCAAGAATATTTTTTTCGATTGGCAATTTCCAATTATTGTCATTCATCAAAAACTTTGAACTTTCGGTATTATCAACAAGAGAATTCAAAAAATCGAGCGAAGCTTTTCTACCGCTAAGAGTATTTCGTTTTTCGTTCAATTGATTTTTTAGAATATCAATTTCATTTTGAAGTGAAATTTTGCGCTCTTGAGCAAGTTTTAATTCCTTTTCTGCAAATTCCAAATCAACATCATAATCAGCATTCGACTCCTTTGCATCGGCAATAGCGACAAGAATCTCATCAATTTGCTTTTCATTTTTGTATTTTTCTTCTGATGAAAGAATCAATTTTCGTTCTAAATTTGCTTTTTTGTCTGCATTACGCTTTTTGATTGCATTGAGTGAATTTATTTTGTTTTGCAAATTCAATACAGTTTCATAAACCTTATTCACATCCTTTTTTGCAGACATTACTGATTGTGCAAACAATTCTTTCTGTTTTGCAATATCATTTTTGATAGACTCAGCATTTTGCTTTCGTAGTTTATTCTCGGATAATTTTGATTGTAATAAATCGGCATTGCTACTGTTTTTTTCGATTTCATTTTTGATTTCGATAATTTCTTTGTTGATTCTTTCTTTTGAATAATTCATAGAATTGATTTTTTCTTTCGAAACAGCAATTTCTCTATTCAAATTGGAAATTTGACCGCTAAGATTTTTCTCCATATCACTTACAGAAACAAATTCTGCATCTACGTTATGGAGTTTGGATCGTAATTTCGTCAAATATTGCTCATCATCATTGAGTTCTATTTCAAACTTGTTTTGATTTTTTGCAAGCTCTGCGATTTCATCTTTGCCGATAACTGTATCCTTGTTGATTTTATCATAATCGAATTTATAAACCAGAATTTCATTCTCTTTCAAAGATGAAAAAAGTTGGTTATATCGCTTTGTTTTTGCCGCTTGACGAGCAAGAGAATTCACATTTTTGCGAACTTCCTGCAAAATATCTTCCACTCGTTCCATATCTTTTTTTACAACTTCAAGTTTGGCAGTGGCTTCTTTTCTGCGTGCTTTATATTTTTTTATACCTGCGGCTTCTTCAAACATTTCTCGTCTATCGTCAACGCGTCCGCTAAGGATTTGCTCAATCATTTTCAATTCTATAACCGAATAAGTATCCGGACCAATGCCGGTATCCATAAAAAGATTTGTAATATCTTTCAATCGAACCGGTTGCTTATTGAGAAAATATTGGCTATCACCATTTCTAAACAATCTTCTTGTGATTGTAACTTGATTATATTCAGAAGGAAGAATACCTTTTGTATTCTCAACAGTGAGAACTACTTCAGCCATCGAGAGCGGTTTTCGAAGTTTTGTTCCATTAAAAATCACATTTTCCATAATATCCGAACGCAATGTTGATGCTTTCTTCTCGCCAAGCACCCATCGCACTGCATCAACAATATTCGTTTTTCCGCAACCGTTTGGACCAACAATTGCAGAAAGACCACCGGCAAACTTCAACTTTATTTTCGAAGCAA
>JANJUO010000597.1 GCA_024710535.1 bacterium | reverse complement strand
GAATTATCTGCTGATGATTTGGTTTGGAATATTGAAAAATTAATCAAAGACAATCAGGTAAGTGAAATAAGTGCTGTTGAATTGCATCATTATTTGGATTTTAGTTCGAAAACCGACTTTTTAATGAAATTATCCGACAGTGAATTATTGAACAGATGGGCGGAAACATGTTATTCGATTATTAAAATCTCCAATTTTACATTGCTCGATATGTTCAATCAAAGAGTAAAAGAATCCCCCGAGAAAATATATTTCCAAGATTTGTCTGCATCCAAAGTGCATAATTGGTCATATAAACGGATTTCTGCGTTGGCAAAAGAAATTGCTTCTACATTTTATATAATTGGAAAAGGCAAACCGAGAGTTGCAATTTTTAGTGAAAATTCTGTGCCAAGCGCTGTTTGTGATTTGGCTTGCTTGTTTTATGATATTCCTGATACTCCTTTGAATGTTACTTTTTCGAGTGAAACTATCATTGAAATATTTGATTTGCTCGATATAAATATAGTAGTTACTGATACAATTGAAAGATTTGGCAAATTGGAATCAATAAAGGGAAAAGCAAAAACTCCGTTTGTGATTATTGTGACAAACCAAAATGTTTATCACGATAATCAGACAAGTTTTTTTCTTGACGAAGAAATTAAAAAGTACGATAATGAGTCTTTGAATGAAGCGTTGTCAAGCAGAAAACGATTGAAACTCAATGAAACTGCAACAGTTATGTTTACCTCAGGATCGACCGGTATTCCAAAAGGTCTATCTTTTTCTATTTATAATTTGGTAACAAAAAGATTTGCTCGCTCTGCCGCTGTTCCTTTTGTCGGTAAAGATGAAGTTTTTCTCTGTTACTTGCCATTATTCCATACTTTCGGTAGATATTTGGAATTGCTTGGTTCAATTTATTGGCGTGGCACTTACACCTTTACGGGCAATACATCTTCGGAAACACTTTTGTCTTTATTCCCAAAGGTTAATCCAAGCGTATTTATCAGTATCCCTTTGAGATGGCTACAATTGTATGAATCTGCGATGGAGAAAATGATAGAGATACCGGAAAGCGAAGGCAAAATAAATGTTTTTCGTCAAACAGTTGGTTTGCGATTAAAATGGGGATTATCTGCCGCCGGCTATTTAGATCCAAAAGTTTTTCAATTCTTCAAAAGAAATGGCGTTGAATTATGTTCCGGTTTTGGAATGACGGAAGCAACCGGCGGAATAACAATGACTCCACCGGGGAATTATATTGAAAATTCAGTTGGAAAACCTCTTCCCGGTGTTGAGGTTACTCTTGATGAAAGTAATGAGATGATGATTTCAGGTCATTATATTGCAAGGTTTTATGAAGATGCTCCTCTTGGCGAAATAATTCCTTATCCAAGCGAGACAGATTATAAAATTAAAACAGGAGATATTTTCAATGTTGATGAAAATGGTTTTTATGAAATTGTTGATAGAATCAAAGATATTTATAAGAATAATCGTGGGCAAACGGTTGCTCCCAAAAATGTTGAGAATAAATTTGTTGGCGTACCGGGATTTAAAAGAACATTTTTAGTGGGTGATGGAAAGCCCTACAATGTTCTCTTTATTATTCCTGATACTAATGATGAAGTGTTTGCAAATTCAGATACAAATGTGATGAACGAGTATTATCATCAAATAATTACAAAAGTTAATCAAGAATTGGCAAGTTATGAGCGCGTGATTAATTTTAAGGTTTTAGAAAGAGATTTTTCAGCTGAATCGGGTGAATTAACTGCAAAAGGAACTGCAAATAGAAAAATTATTTTGAAGAATTTTGAGAAAGAAATTGAAGAATTGTATCAAACAAATTTCGTTGAATTAAAAACAGACGAATTCAAAATCAGAATTCAACTCTGGATTTATAGAGATTTAGGCATTTTGGAAGATGATATTGTTTATATTAATGATGGTATCAAAAATATCAGAAGCAACAAATTCCTAACAATTAAGAAATTAGAATCTGGAAATATCCAAATTGGAGATTTGGAATATCAGATTAGTAGTAAAAATATTGAATTGAGTACTTTTTTCAGACAACCTAAATTATGGATGGGAAATCCTGAGTTGATGATGTTCTGCCCATTCAAAGAAGGCTGGGATTTGCCATTTAATGAAATTTCGGAAAATATATTTTTACCATTAAATAGAAATAAAAGGTATATTCCGACTGAATTTCCAAAAATCACAAAAACTCACAACAACAAATTGAACGATGTAAATCTACTGATTTGTTCATCATTATTTGCAGATGATATTATAGCATTGGAAGCAACCGAGCATTTGAGCGATTATTTGAAAGCATGCGAATTCCGCACAAGTCATCTAATCAGAAGAAGACTTGAAACATTAGCTCGCCATCCAAATGAAGATATTCGCTGTTCTGCATATAAAATTCTTCTACTTGATGAGCCAGAATCCGGCTATAGCAGAACTTTTCCAGCATTTATTCTTTCCGGATTAACATTTTTGAATGAAAAATCAATCAGAGAAATTGCATCGAGCAAACTTGAAATACGGCGCTTGGAAGCATTAAGAAAAAGAATGTATAAATATAGAAACGAGATGGATTTGCCTGTGAATGATTCCACACGCAAACAATTTATGAATCTGTTTAAATTATTGCTGGATTTTATTAAATTACATCCATATTATTATTCTTATGTTCGATATGAATTGATAAGTTGGATGATGTATAAAAAAGATGAATTACTTGCCGAGATTGCGGGAAAATACTTCTATGAATTACATACATTTTATGAAAAAAAATTAGATAGAGAAACTCCAAAAAGAGATTTCGATATATGGAATAGCAAACTCGTATTCGATGAAGGAATTAGCAAAACTGAAATACAATCAATTCGTAGAGTATTAATTAATACGGCTTTTATCAAACAATCAGTTTTGTTGATTTATGATGTTAATAATTTTGACATCACCGAAGTTCAAGATGAAGGCGTTTGGATTTCAAGATTGAATTTCGATTTGGATATGCGACATTACCGAATTTGTTTATTGATGAAAAACTACTCAAGATATGAATTACAACTTTTTATTATGGAAGATAATTGCGAACTTCCGGAAATAGAAACGATTTTGTGGCATGTTACTATTGCGGGCTATCCATTTGGAATCCGCGTTGTTCCAAAATTGGGGGCATATCGGCCTGAATTTAAAGCATGGTCTTTTGCTTTTCCGGGAGAGCTTTCATTATGGGCAAAAATTCGAGAATACAATAGTAGGGTTGCTTCAGGAAGAGATTCTTATCGAGTAAATGAATTACGGCGTTTATTTGTTTCCGCAATCAGTGCAATTTTTAGAGCATGGAATCATAGTGGACGAAATGTTATTCCCGGGATATTATCGCCAAATAATGTTTTGGTTCCAGAACTTGATTTTCGAGATGGTGCAATGGTTAATTCAATTGATGGCTGGAAATTATATGAAAATCCTACTTCATTAATCTATCCAATAATTAAAAATTTCTTTGTGAAAACTATAGCTCATTATCTTTGGGCAGAAAAACAATTAGAAATTAGCTGGATTTTTGATGCAATTGTGGAATCACTCGGAAGCGATGATGCAATTGAATTCCTGAACGATTTGAAAAAGCATTTAGACATTAATAATCAATCTGAAAGCGATAAATCTTTGTATTTTGTTTTGAATGATTATTTAGAAAAATCCAAAATTAATTTCTATAAACCATTGCCTTTATTAAATGCAATTTCAAGATATAAAGAATGGTTATTTTTAAATAAAAATGCAACTTCAAATGCTAAAGAGCAAACTCTCGAAGAATTGATGAGTTTGTATAATCTTGAAAAATTACCAGAAATTGTTAGGTATTATTTATATAGATATACTTATTTCGAGAATGCAAATGAAGAAATTTTACAAAAATTTGACTTATTGCTTGATAGAATGTTTCTTTTTAAGGATTATTCAGCAACTCAAATGACCGAACTTTCGGACTTGCAAGCCGTTGTAAATAATACTGAAGACAGAAAAGTCTTTACTAAAATGATTTTTCCAAAAACTAAAAACAAACAAGTTGAAGTTTTGAAAGCCGGAGATAAACGTAACAAACATGTAATTGTTCAATCTTATATTAAAGACAATCAGGGAGAAATATATACATTCAGAGAGCCAACCGGTCCTGCAGAAATAGGTCAATTATACCGTATTTTTTTCCAAGAAAAGTATCCAAAACATATCAATGAAAATGATGATTATATTGTTTTGGCAGATAGTCAAGATAGAATTGTTGGCGGAATTTGCTTTAGAAAAGAAGAAGATTTAGCAGTGTTGATTGATGGTGTTGTAATCTTGTCATCTCTTGCTGGAAGGAGTATCGGTTCGGGAATGATTGATGATTTTTGCGATAGAATGTCGGCTAATGGTTTTGCAGTTGTGAAAACACATTTCTTTATGCAGAATTTCTATATCAGATTGGGTTTCAAAGTTAACGATAAATGGGGTGCCCTTGTCAGAATTTTAAACAAAGATAAAAATTCAGAAATTATGGGCAATTATTGTGTGATTTAAGTTAAAAAATTTCTAGATACTTTGATATATTGAAAAATTATTTTAATTTACATTTTTTTTATTGTAAGTTTACATTAAGGTTTTATATGAAAAAATTATACATGCTTGTTTCAGTTTTGATACTTTTTGCTATTAATTTAATCGCACAAAATTATATTGATGCAAAAGATTATACAACAGTGATTTCTGCCGATGTTAGTATCGAGCCAGCACCAAAAGTTATCCTAAATTGGGAAAAAAAGCAGTTTGCTGTTGGATATTATCTTTTCAAGAAGAAATGTATTGATCTAACTTTTCCGACTATGCCGCTAATTCAATTAGATTCATTGACATTATCTTATACCGACAACGATGTTAAGGCAGGAGAGTGCTATGAATACGAACTATGGATTCCATCTATGGCAAAATATACAAATGGTAGTCAAGGATTGATTTCGGGATACGCTTATACAACTGTTGGATTGCAAATGGCTGAACCAACATTTGGAACTTGCTTGATTCTTGTTGATTCTACAATGAAAGAGCCATTAGCAATTGAAATCGAAAGATTAGCCAATGATTTGAAAAATGAAGGATGTAATACAATTATCAAGTCAGCTCCAAGAGCCGAAAAATTCGACAAAGATAAAGTCAAAGCAACAAAGAATTTGATCATTAATGAATATAATGCCAACAAAGATATAACAACAGTTTTGTTGATTGGCAGAATTCCAGTTCCATATTCAGGAAATTTCCAAGCTGTGCAAGGGCAGAACTATCCACCAGACGGGCATCCTGAACATGTTCCGGCGTGGCCAGCTGATATGTATTACGGTTCTCTTACAGACTATATCTGGACTGACGTCTCTGTGAACATTGCCAACGTACAAGGTCAGCGTGAAGAGAATAAAAATATTCCCGGAGATGGAAAATTCGATCTGACTGTCTTAGGAAACAACATTATTCATCTTTCAATTGGAAGAATTGATTTATTCAACATGAAGGCATTTCATAAAACAGAGTGGACAAACCCTGAACTTGAACTGCTCAAAAGATATTTAAACAAAAATCATGAATATAGAAATGGACTTATTGATGTTAAACGCAGAGGATTGGTTGCCGAGTCAGAATCATTTACAGCAAAAAATTTGATTGAAGGTTTTGGTTCATCCGGTTGGAGAAACTTCTACTCGTGGTTTGGAAATAATGTTGAGAAGAACTCGTATTTTGCCACATTGAAAACAGATTTCTATATGGGTTCTTATGCAACTGGTCCAGGTAGTTATACAAGTGCAGGTGGTATTGGGGCAACATCAGATTTTGCAGCTGCACCAGTAAATACCATTTTTACTATGCTATTCGGCTCTTATTTTGGAGATTGGGATGTTGCAAACAGTTTCCTACGCGCTCCATTATGTTCCGAAGGGGCGGCATTAACATCGGGATGGGCAGCACGACCACATTGGTATCTTCATAAAATGACAATGGGCTATCCAATAGGTACTAATGTCTTGATGACGCAGAACAATTCCACAACATATAAACCTCTTAGCATCTATGATGGTACTTCGCAAAGATGGCAGATATACGCTGTTGGTGTAAAAAACATTCACGTTGCTTTGATGGGAGACCCAACCTTGACATTATATCCGAAATCCATCATTAGTGAGCCGCGAAATCTTTCTGCAATCGAGCTTTCTAATTTTGATATAGAACTAAATTGGGATGCACCGGAAAATTCAACTAATACTAAATATGCCGTTTATAGAAAAAAAGGAACCGGTAAGTTTGAATTAATTACTCCTACTCCGATAAGTTTAACAAGTTTTGTTGATGATGTCAAGTATGATGGTATTTTAGAGTATCAAGTTAAAGCAATAGAATTGATCAATACTCATACGGGTTCTTTTTTCAGAACAGGGAGAGCAATCTCTGCAAGCGTAACAACAACCGATGTTGCGGAATCAGATTATTCATTTAATTTAACTGCCGGTCCAATTCCAGCACAAAGACAAATCACATTTAAATTAGATTTACCCGATAATGGAAACACAAAGCTTGAAATATTCAGTTTGAATGGTGATTTAATATCAGAATTATTTAATAATAATGTAAGTTCTGGCATATTTACAATAAATTGGAATCTTACTGATAAAAACCAGCACAGGGTAAATAATGGAATTTATTTTGCCAAACTCAGTTCCTCTTTTGGAGTGAAAGTAATTAAATTAATAGTTGATTAAATTTTATATTGAAATCAATAACGTACTAAAATAAACTGTAGCAAAATCCTCCCAAAAGGAGGATTTTTTTTATTGTTCAGTCACTTGTTTCAATTGAAGGAAAAACAACTTGCACTAGAAAAAAAAGTTGATTTTAGCTAATCATAAAATTTTACTTTGTAATTTTTCAACAATATACATACGATAAAAAATTTAAATATACCAAAATAACATTGTTTTTTGATATACTTATTGAAAGTTGGGTTAAATTTTTTACAAATCTATGAAATTAATGCATTTGTAACAATTTCAGTCAACTAAATGTCTATTACGTTTCCAATCTTCGATCACAAATAACAAATTTTTTCTTAACTTAAACTAAAAAATATTGAAATTCATCAGAATTCTATTTTTTGAAAAATATTTTTCTATGATTTCTTTCGCCAAAAGAAATTTCAAAAAGATACATACCTGATTCTAAATGACTCAAATCAATTTGAGAATAATCATTCATGGAATCATTTAGATCCTGTTGCTTAACAATTTGGCCCTTCAGATTGAAAATTCTGAAACTCAATTTATTGAAATATCCATTATTGAATTGAATATTTAGAATACTATTACAGGGATTGGGATAAATATTAACATCTACAATATTTTCAATATCATTATAGTTATCAACATCGAAGTCTTCCATTTTCAAAATCCAATCATTTGTATCAGGGGGATTTATGGTGAAATTCGAGTAATCTGTTTGGTTTTTAGAATAATAAATTGATTTAGATTCATCAAGAGTGATAGGATTGTACCATTTAATGACTAAATCGTGCTTTATCAATCTATTAAGATTAAATGATATAGTGCCTTTATGCTTTGGGAAATATGCTATTAATGATTTATTATTTGCTAATGCTGTTACAAATTGAAGATTATTTGTATCTTTGATTTTGAAAGTTAAGTCAGGAATTAAGTTGGGCCATCCGATTAATTTCGCTAATTTATATGTATTGTTCAGTTGAAATGATCCGGGCATTTGGCATGCTTCCAAAACATAGAATCTCGGTCGTAATTGTTCCGGCTGTTCCGGTGTGTGCCAACTAAAAATA
>JANJUO010000582.1 GCA_024710535.1 bacterium | reverse complement strand
ATTCCGGAATTCAATAATGATGATGAAAAAAGCGGAATTCTGCTCAAAAATGGTTTGCTGAATTTATTGATGCACAGATTTATAGCGAAATTACAGGAAAATAATATTGCAGAAAAATCTGTTTTGAAAGATTTGGAATTTATTATCGAAGATTATTTGATTAATTTGAGCTATGGATTTGAAAAGTATGATGAATTTGATGATGATTTTGATATTTATTAATAATTGAGAGAAATAGATGAGTGTATTTGAAAATATAAATGAAAGTCATCTGACGGACGATTTGATGATGATTTATGAAGTTTGCGGCATAGAAACAGTGCGAATATTGTTGCGATATTTTGGTGGAATGACCTTCTATATACCAAAATTATCAAGATTGGATAGTTTTATATTAGGATATATTAAAGAAAATCGTGAGGCAAAGAGTTTCAAAATAATGGCACAGGAGCTGAATGTATCTGAGACATTTATCCGCTCACTTGATAAAAAAATAAGAGATAGAGCAAAATATTTGAAAGAGTGATGATAATTGAATAAATTTGTAATTGATTTTAATTCAAAGTAATTTTCAAAAAAATTATTAGATTTTCAAAAAAATCTTTTGCAGAAATCAAAAATCTCCGTAAATTGCATATCTGTTTTTAACAAAAGTTAAGAAATATATTTTTTTTATAGAGGATAAAATGCAAGCGGTTGTAGAAATAGCAGGAATCCAGTTTGAAGTTGAAAAAGACATCAAGCTTACAGTTCCGAAATTAGCCGGAAACCCTGGAGAAATGGTAGATTTTAGTAATATAATTGCTATTTCGAATGGTAACGACATTACAGTAGGCACTCCTTATTTAAGCGGTACTGTAACTGCAAAGATTATTGAACATGGCAAAGGCGACAAGGTTCTTGTATTTCACAAGAAACGCCGTAAAGGACATCGCAAGCTTAACGGCTTCCGTGCACAATTTTCTAATATCGAGATAACAAATATTAATCTAAATAATTAAGGAATTGAAGAATGGCTCATAAGAAAGGTATGGGTTCGACCAAAAATGGTCGTGATTCCAATGGTCAAAGACGTGGTGTGAAAGTGTATGGCGGTCAGTCAGTGATTGCAGGAAATATTATCGTGCGTCAAACTGGCACAAAGTTTCATCCTGGCAATAATGTTGGGTTGGGCTCAGACTATACAATTTTCTCATTAATTGATGGCATTGTAAAATTTGAGAGAAAAGACAAAACTCGTTCACAGATTTCTGTCTATCCAAACTAATTTTTTATAATCATAAAACGAACTCCACTTGTTAACTCTCTGCTTGCAGAGAGTTTTTTTATGTTTGTATATCTTTATATTATTGTTCGGGCGGTTGTTACAACCGACACATCAGAGAAAGGGACGAGGGACGGAAGAAAGGGACGAGGGACGATGAATGGGAAATAAAGTGTCATTTGTAACAACTGACGGAACAATTTGCTCATTGAGTAGAAGCTTTAGCTTCGTATCGAAATGAGCTGACAATGGGACGAGGGACGGATAAATGGGACAAGTGATTGAAGAATGGGAAATAAAGTGTCAGTTGTAACAACTGACGGAACAATTTGCTCATTGAGTAGAAGCTTTAGCTTCGTATCGAAATGAGCTGACAATGGGACAAGTGACGGAAAATGGGACGAGTGACCTAAGAATGGGAAATATAGCATCAGTTGCAACAACTTACGGAACTTAAATTATTGTTCTGTATTTTGTTGCAACTGGCACATCAGAATATGAAATCTCTCTGAAATACACAAATATTCATAAATTAAAACTTAACTTCAAGAGATATTGATGGCAGAATTGGTATCAATCTTACGTCCTCAACCTTTGTTTCTTCTTCGCGAGTATTATAGAATCGAACAAGAATATCTCTTCTATTATAAACATTATAAATATCAAGAATTGCTTTCGAATCCAAACCCCACATTTTGAAGTTGTAAATTGCTGAAATATTCAATTGATGAGATGGCGGCAATCGCAATCCGTATCTTTGCGATGGAACAATTTTTCCTCTGCCATAGTTTTGGTCGGGCAGATATACTTGAAACCTCGAAGTTGCTCCGGTATATGACTGACCTGATTGGAAAAGAAATGTGGCACCAAATTCCCAATCTTGATTTAATTTATACATACCAACCATTTTGAAATCATGCGTTCTATCGTATTTTGGACGAAACTCCACTCCATTGTTTATGCTGTCGAATTGAGCAGTGATAAATCCAATGGCATAGCCAAGCCACCCTGTGAATTTGCCGTATTTTTTTTGTAGAAATACTTCCGCGCCATAAGAATATCCCTTACCAATAAAGAATACATCTGCAACTGTTGGAGTTTCTGCACGAAGTATTGCAGTATTTAATTCACTCAAATTCTCGAAATTTTTGTAATAAAAATCAAAATTCAAATCAAATTCATCAGTTAATTTTGTTTCCAAACTCATTATATAATGCTCGGAATAGCTTTGCGGTACTGTGGAATCGGTTGGAAGCCAAGTATCAAAAAATGAAAAATCCGGCTGAGTGGCAAGTCTCAAATTTTGATGAAAAATACCATAAGCCGCTTTTAATGCAATTCTATCAGTGAAATAATATCTTGCCGAAACTCTTGGATCGAGCAAAGTCATATTGCGTAATTGCCAATGATTAACGCGTAAAC
>JANJUO010000555.1 GCA_024710535.1 bacterium | reverse complement strand
TGGTGTACACAATATTGGAGTATTTAAACCTAAATTATTGTTGATTTGGATAAGTTTTTTATTAACGATAGCATTTGCTATATGTTTGCAATTCCAAGACATTAAAAAATCAACATTATACCAAACTGACGTAGCCAAATGATAAGCATCTAATTTTGATTTCTCTAGTATATTCAACTGTTTTAGATATATTTTACTTATTGAGTCAATTTCAAAATTAACTTGCAGTTCATTTAAATCAGAAATAACAGCAAGTCTTTTTTCGGAAGCAAATTTATCTCCTTTACTAATTTCATCTATTACAAATTGTGATATGTAACAATCGAATTTTGATTTTGAATTTTGCCACCATTCATAAGTTGTTTGCTGATGACCGGCAATAACAATATCTCTGCTTGGCTTTGCAGTCAAATAACTTATTACACTTGTTTCTATATAAACAGTTTGTTTCATTTATTTCATTGACAACATAAATAAATAGATTTTTTAAATCAAAAATTCTAATACACAGTTTGAACGTATTATAATAATTAATATTGATAAAAAACTTATATCTATCAAACTTCCATTATATTAAATCAATAGAAATTATTGCTTTATGAATTTGCCGATGCTGACAATTTCGTTGTTGATTGTTACTTTGATTGTGTAGGTGGCTGTTGGTAATGTGCTAAGTTCGGAGTATTTGATGCTATTGTTGCCTTGGTTGATGTAATTTTCAAAAGAGCAAAAAGTTTTTCCAAGCAGATCAATGATTTCAATTTTGCCAATGCCATCCTTTTCGCTATCGAATGAAATATTAAGATATTCATTAGCAGGATTTGGAAATAAATTGACTTTTTTAATTTCTTCATTGACAGAAATTTCGCTTATTTTGCTAATTGCATCAAAAACATTTAATTTTCCCCAACCCCAAAGAATATTTGGCAAATTATCTAATTCATTTGTGAAATTATCCGAAATTGCTGTTTCTTTTAAAATATTCTTAATTTTTTCAGAATCCAAATTTGGTTCTTTTTCAAGTAATAAAGCAACTGCTCCTGCAACATGTGGAGACGACATACTTGTTCCTGAAGTTACTCGATATTTTCCATCATTAACAACTGTGTTTGATTTTGCTTTGTATTTATCGGCTTTTGCTGCAACAATCAATTCGCCAGGAGCTGAAATATCCGGCTTCATTCTATTATCGGTGGTTGGACCATGACTTGAAAATCTTGATAAACTTCCAGGTATATATCTAAACCCGGCAATAGGATTTTCAACTCCTGATGTATCTTTATATGTATATTTATTGACATAAGAGCCGACAGTAATTGCATTTTTAGCAACTCCGGGAACTCCTATCATAAAATTATTGTCAGAATTGATGTATTGATTATCAATTGGAAGACCACCATTAAAATTTGATGGCTCACCAATATAATTAGAAGAAAATGAATGAAATTTGCCATTTCCCTTCACATATAATTTGTACATAACATTATTAAAATTTTCTCTATCAATTGCAATAGACATTTCAACTTTTTCTTGGCTTAAATTTGAAGTAAGTATATCGAATTCGCTTACAAGAACTGATGTTGAAGTAAGTATTTTATAATAAATATGATTGCTATTTTCTTGTACATTTTTTACAGAAAAGAATGGAGTTCTGTCAATAAATTCAAATTGATTCTGATTGTTTGTTTTATGAACTTCAATTGCAAATTCAAGAGAAGATGAATATTCTTTGGGTATTTCAAAATATAATTTTTGAATACTCGAACTTGTAAGATAAGTCCAAACGGAATCATTTTTTACTTCGAAATCACCCCAATGATGAGAATAAATTGGTGTTCCATAATTACCTGCAGAACATACAAATGCTCTACCCGGTTTAGCATTTACCAAAGAATCAATTGCCTCGCTTAGAAAATCAGTTCCATCATGTTGAATATCATACACTGATCCAACGCTTGCATTGATAACGCAAGGCAATCCATATTCATCAGCTTTTTTGTAAATATAATTAGTAGCAAGCAAAACTGCATGTGTTATTTCATACAAAGCCAAATCCAGTTGCACAACAATAAGAATGGCATCCGGTGCAACTCCAATATTTCCTGCGGCAATTGATGAAACATGCGTCCCATGACCAATAGCGTTATCATTAGTGAGAACTTTTCCTGCTGGAGAACCATCAATTTCATCTTCAATTTCAGATCTTGAATATTCTGTTCCAAAATCATATCCTTCTGGAGGATTACCGCTAAAATCAGTCATACTCCAAATATTTAGTATTTTGGATTTTGTTGTATCATCAAGATTTCTAAATTCTTTGTGAGTGAAATCAATGCCTGTATCAATAATTCCCACAATTACATTTTTGCCAGTATATTTTTTAGATAATGGAAAATCTCCATTATGAACCTTATCAACCTTGGTATGAACCTTGGCGCTATCCATCATCAAAGTCATTGGTTTGCTTCTTTCAATTCGAACAATATCAATTGAATTTGCTAATTCATTTAAGCAATCATAACCAATATTAGCAGTAAGAATATTTGATGTAATCAACTTATAGTTATGATTAAATTTGGATATAATTTCCAATACATTGATATTGTTGAATTTAATAAGCACAGGAAAAATTGTAATATTTAATTTCTCTTGATTTTGATTTTTTCTTAATGATTGAATCTCACTGATAATCTGAACATCAACATTGTTCCAATTCCCAAAAGAATAATAAACAACATTGCAAATTAACAATATTAAAAACAGAATTTTTTTCATATTGATTACTCCAAGTATTTTAATTATTCAACTTTACAAAAATAAAGAATATAAATAAAATATCAAAAATGATTAAAGAAATTTTCTTCATAAAGTTTCCATTTCATTTTTTTTAGAAAAACTGTAACATTCTTAACAAAACTTTAAATTGGTTAAAGTAAATAAATGGCTATTACACCTAATTATTCGAATTCACTATAGAAGAGATAAGAATTATGGAAGATGAAATTTTTTGCAAAGTGTTTAACGTTGTTACTTGTTTTATAATGAACCTTCCGAAGGTTTGAAACCTTCGGAAGGTTTTTTTGTTTTTGGTTGCTAAATCATCCTTGTTTGAGAAATATTAGCTTAGACACCCTCATCTGAGAGAAAAGATAACCTTGCTCAATAAGACATCCGATGTTTGTTTGATAATCGCCAAACTTCAAAATAAGATTCATCATATTTATTGCAAAACATCGGATGTCTGGAGAAATTCTTTTGAGCTTCAGTTTTAACATCTGACTGAACCGATACTTCTAAAGATGTTTTTTAGATGGACTCCACCTCAAATTTGAACAATTATTCAAATAAAATCAAATTTGAACATTAGGTGGAGTCCATCTTTTTCCTTTCGTCCCTCGTCTTCGCTCATTTCGATACGATGCTACGCATCACTCAATGAGCGGATTGTTCCGTTCGTTGAGTAGCGTAGCGTATCGAAACGAACAAAGTCAATGAGCGGTTCCCGTTCCCTCCGTTGATTCAACTGACGCTAAAATCCTTAGATGTACTTCTTTCAGATATGCCACACTTCTAAAGTGTGGCACATCTTTAAAACAAAGACTTCCCTTAGTTAGGATAATATCCCTTTCGTTTTCTATAAAAATAAATGATTGTTATGAAAATTATTGCTACTATATAAAAACTTGGTTCGCTCATTCTTTGGGCTTCATTTCCAATATCATAAGACTGATTGCTTGCCATAACTTGCGATTGTTTCTTTTTCAATATGGCACGTTGTGCTTCGTTTTCAACAACCAAGAACGATGTAGCAGGAATCATAATGTTTGACTTGAAACTAAATTTCAATAATTCCAGCCAATCTCTTGAATTTGAATTTGGATTAAGAATCAATGACATCCATTTGCCCTGCATCAACAAACCAGACTTCCAATCTTTGAACTGAATTTCCTCATCATTAATTTTGATTTTATCATTTTTTAGAATAATCGAGCCAACTTTGTTATCTGCAAGAAATCTTTTTGTGCCATCATTTGAAGCAAATTCTAATACCGTTTTTTCTTCCATTACATTTGCATTATCTGAAATAACTTTTTCCGGATTTTCGATTAATGAATAGCTCGAAACCGATCCATTTTCGTTTAACTTGTAAAATAATTCAGACTCAGGAAAACAAAAAGCCCAATCTCTAAAATCACTTTCAATGATTTGCTTACTCAATTCATCAGAAACAATTATAATTTTGGGATAATTGTATTGCATTGAATTGTATGAATTAAACAAAATGGTTTTAATTGCCCTATCAACAAAAAAACCGCCTTCAAAATTCTGATTTTTGAATTCGTTTTCCCAATTTTTATTATAATTTATTGTTTTTGTATAAGCATTTACAAAACTAATTTTACTACTTGAAGCCATTGCTGGATTTTGTGAAATAAACTTGTCAATTTTTGCTTTGTATGATCCAATCTTGGCTTTATTGGTGGAATTAACCACAAAATGAAAGTATGGTTTTCTTAAGATTTTGTTTAATTTTTGCTTATCTTTTGCAGAAATATATGCCAATTTTGCATTTTCATAAGAAGCATCGAAATTTTTCGTTGTATCTCCAAGATTCAATTTCATTGTATCAATATTGAAAACAAATGGCTCTTTATGGATCAATTCAAAACCTGTTTTTCGCTTTTCATCTTTCAAAAATGGAAACACTTTAAATACAATTTTGTTGCCGTTCTGATAATATAAAATGCCCGGATCTCTATTTTCATTTCGAATATTTGAATAAACCCATAAAGCCGCTTTCTTTTCTGACAAAATTCCCATTGCTCGCTTATTTCCTACATTCAAATAATAATCACTTATCCAAACACCATCGGGCAGTTCAAATGTTGTTTCATATTCTGCAAACGGAAGATACTTACTATTATTCTTCAATTCCAAATCAATCCAACTTTTCCATACATTTTGAGTTTTGTCGAATGTGCTTTCCGTTGAAAGAGCAGAAATTGTTACATCTTTTTTCTGGATTAGGATGGTATCACTATCGATTTTAGTTGAATCTGAAGGAGGTACATTTAAATTTTCTCTATTTGTATTTTTGATTTTCTTGATTGTTTTTTCTTCAAATTTATTTTCATTCGAATAGAATATGCTTTCAATATAATCAATCTTTTTTTCAGAAATTGTAAGATTATCAAGCACTAACCAATTATAAAATGTAGTTAAAAATGGCTGATTACTTGAAAATAATCCAAATTCACTTTTTGTTCTATGAGCTTTTAAAACAGAAAGAGTTTTCTTTAGAGAATGTGTGTTGATATTATAATTTTTTGAATAATTAGGAGTATAAACATACTCAAGAGTTTGATTCA